>JAYUAG010000553.1:0-6763 GCA_043741475.1 Thermoflexaceae bacterium
GAGACCTACCAGAGCGCCATCTCGATCACGCTCGCGCTCAAGCCGCTCGATGCGCTCCGGCTTGGCCTCCTCGACGCGCTCAAAGACGACATCGGCCAGTACCGCGTCGTCGTCCGCAGCAGCGGCGATTCCGACCCCGTGGCGGCCAACGAGAGGTCGATCACCCTCGAAGACATTTTCCCGGCAACCAGGCGGTAGTCCGGGGACCAATCCACACCACCACCATCCCGCAGCACTGCGGAGCCGAGATCCGGGGAGGCATTCACCATGGCGAGGGTTCCACAGGTCATCATTATTGACCCGGACCGTGAGAGCGGCGCAGAGGTCCAAAAGATGCTCACAACGCTCGGGTTCTCCGTCCTCGGGGTGACAGGCTACGGGGTCGAGGCCTTCACGCTCGCGTTCCAGACGCGGCCGGACCTGATGCTCATGCGCGTCGAAGAGCCCCTCGTGCGGCCGGTGCAGACGCTCTCACGAATCAACGACGGGCTCCCCGACCTCCCCATCGTCGTGTTCTCGAGCGATTCGAACCTGCGCCTGATGCGTCAGTCCATGGTCTCCGGGGCGAGCGACTACCTCCAGGAGCCGCTCGACGCGGACGAACTCGAGTCTTCGTTGATTCGTGTGCTCGAACGGAAAGAGCGCGAAGGCATGCGCCGCCGCGGGGAGCTCGAAGACCCGGTACCGACGGGCACGGTGATCACCGTCTTCGGCGCGAAAGGTGGCATCGGCAAGACGACGATTTCGTCGAACCTCTCCATCGCCCTCGCCGCCGAGGCTCACCAGTCCGTTGCCCTGGTCGACATGGACACCCGCTTTGGCGATGTCGCCATCACCATGGACATCGCTGTTGAGAAGTCGATCGCGGATCTCGCGCGCAACCTCGACAACGTCGACCGCAACTCCCTGCGAGAGTACCTCGTGGAGCACGAGTCAGGGGTCCACATCCTCCCCGCGCCCACGCGCCCAAGCGACTGGCGAAACCTGACCGCGCGCCACATTCGGGATTGCGTCGACGTGCTTGCCCAGACACACGACTTCGTGGTGCTCGATACGCCCGGTACGTTCAACGAGATCGTGGCGGCGGCAATCGAAGTGGGGTCCATGATCCTGCTCGTGACGACGCTCGACATGGCCAGCATCAAGGACACCGTCCTGGCGCTGGAGATGCTGCATGAGCGGTTCGGCAACGACGAAGAGCGGATCAAGGTCGTGCTCAACCGCGCCGGCGTTGATTCCGGCGTCCGCGAGCGAGATGTCGAATCGACCCTGGATGCGCCGCTCTGGTGGCGCATTCCCCAGGACAACGAAGTCGTGAAGGCGGCGCAGTTGGGGCGGCCGATCGTGATGTCGCGCCCCAACAGCAAGGTCGCGGTCGAGATTCGCGAGATGGCTCGGGCGCTTGCGGGCGTGCGCAACCGGGCACGCAAGCAGAAGAACCGGGGGCCGCTCGCGCGCCTCATGCCAACACTATTCAAGAAGAGCGCCTGAAATCGTGAAGGGTGCGCCAAGAGCGCCCGAGGAGTCGGACCATGAGTGACGAACAGGACACGAACCAGGGAGACGCGCAGGGGCGGCCGTGGCCACCCTTGAGGCGTTCCGCGCCAGCGCCGCAAATGCCGCAAATGCCGGGACAGTTCACCCGTGGCGGGCAGCGCGCTCAGCCCGAGCCTCGTAACGAGGTGGCGCCACCACCGTCCCAGGGCAAGCTGCGGCCATCCGGCCAGTTCGAGCCGGCAAGGGGCGCCTGGGGAATCGGCGCCGGCGGTAGGGACCCTGTCCCTTCGCGGGCGGCCGCGGCCGGGCCGCGTCCCGCGCTCCGGCCAGTGCCCGCCGCCCCCGCCCCGGCGGCGGACGAGCCGGGCCACCGCCGCGCCCCGAGTACGCTCGAAGGTAAGTCCAACCCCCACGCCGAGGCGGCCAAGCAGCGCCTCCACGAACTCCTCATCGAAGAGCTCGAACAGGGTTCGCTCGAAAAGCTCCCACCGGAACAGCAACGCGATGCTGTGATCCGCGCCGCTCGCGAACTGATGGCCCAGGAGGGCATCCAGCTCGGGGCCGCCAGCCGCGACGACCTCCTCGAATCGCTCGCCGATGAAGTGCTCGGACTCGGGCCCCTCGAACCACTCCTGCGGGACCCTGCCATCAGCGAAGTCATGGTCAACGACCTCGACAAGATCTTCTACGAGCGCGACGGTCGCATCTTTCGCAGCGCGGCCCGTTTCCGTGACCGCGCACATGTGATGCGCATCATCGAGCGAATCGTGGCGCCGCTGGGCCGGCGCATTGATGAATCCAGTCCCATGGTCGATGCTCGCCTTCCCGATGGCTCCCGCGTAAACATCACCGTGCCGCCGGCTTCGCCCAAGTCGCCGTGCATCACGATCCGCAAGTTCCGCGCGGACAAGATGAAGATCACCGACCTGATCGGCGTCGGCGCCCTGAGCGCCGAAACCGCCGAGTTCCTCGCCATGTGCGTCCGCGCCCACATGAACATCATTATCAGTGGCGGTACGGGCACCGGTAAGACAACGATGCTGAACGCCCTCTCGGCCTTCATCCCGAACACCGAACGGATCGTCACGGTCGAAGACCCCGCCGAAGTGAAGCTCCAGCAGGAGCACGTGATCACGCTCGAAGCTCGCCCGGCGAGCATCGAAGGAAAGAACCAGATCAAGCAACGTGACCTCGTGCGGAACTGCCTGCGCATGCGGCCGGACCGCATCATCGTGGGCGAGGTCCGCGGCGAAGAAGCCTTCGACATGCTCCAGGCGATGAACACCGGTCACGACGGCTCGATCTCCACGATCCATGCCAACACGCCACGAGACGCGGTCGCGCGCATGGAGAACATGGTGCTCATGGCGGGGATGGACCTGCCCTCACGCGCCATCCGTGAACAGATCGCCTCGGCCATTCACCTCTTTATCCAGGTGACGCGGCTCCAGGATGGGACGCGCAAACTCTCCCACGTCACCGAGGTGAGCGGCATGGAGGGCGACACGATCACCCTCCAGGACATCTTCCTCTTCAAGCTGGACCATGTGGACGAGGACGGCAAGGTTCATGGTTCCATGAATCCGACCGGCATCCGCCCCGGATTCCTCCATCGCTTCGAGATCCACGGAATCGAAGTCCCGGCCAACCTCTTCCAGGCGAAAGGCAAGGTGTGGTGATGTTTCTCGTGCTCCTGACGGCGGCCTGCATGGCCGGCACGGTCTCGACCCTGGCGCTCTGGGCCTCCGGCTGGAATAGCGTCCCTTTGCCGAACGAACGGCTGAACCGGCTGCGTTCGGAGTCGAACGCGCCCTCGAACCCGCTGGCGTCGATCCTCTCGCTCCGCCGGCGTGCCGGCTCGATCCAGCTCGGTGGCCTGAAACTCGTGAACGGCGACATCGCCGGACGCTGGGCGAAGGACCTCGAACGCGCCGGCCTGACCCTTCATGTGCGCGAGTTCTTCATCATGCGCTGCACGGTAGCGCTGGTGTTCCTGGCGTTGGCCTTCCTCCTGTCCCCTATCAAACCGCTCGCCTTAGTGGCGGCGCCGCTCGGCTATTTCGTCGTAGGCATCTGGCTCAAGCGGCGCATCAATAAGCGCCAGCAGAAGCTTGAATCGCAGCTCGTGGAGTTGCTCCAAATGCTCGCGAGCGGCCTGCGCGCGGGCTTCGGCCTCCTCCAGGCGCTGGAAGCGAGCACCGAGCAGATGCAGGCGCCCCTGAGCATCGAGCTTCGCCGCCTGATGCGTGACACGGCCATGGGGTCCAGCGTCGAGGCTTCGCTCAACGCCCTCAACGAGCGCGTGGGCAGCCGCGACTATGACATCGTAATCACGGCCATCCTCATCCAGAGGAGCGTCGGCGGGAACCTCGCGGAGATCCTCGACACGGTGGCGAACACCATGCGCGAGCGCGAACGCATCAAGGGCGAGATTCGCACCCTGACGTCGCAGCAGCGGATGACGGGCTACGTGATCGGCGGCCTGCCGATCGGGCTCGCGATCATCCTCCTGCTGATCAACCCGGAGTTCTCATCGCTCCTCTACACGGAGAAGCTGGGCCAGATCATGCTCGGCATTGGCGCCGTTATGTGGGGTATCGGCTTCATGATCATCCAGAAGATCGTCAACATCGAGGTATAGCAAGCCATGGAATTCTTCGTCGCTTTCGCCACCATGATCACCGTCGTCCTCATGGCCTATGGACTGTTGTACCGGCCGCTCGCCGACGACGCGATGGAGGGCCGTCTCGGAGGCCTCAGGTATCGCGGCGCCGCGAGCCAGCGAGAGGCGCTGCCAGACCCTGACCTGGGCTTCACGAAGCGCGTGCTCAGGCCACTCGGCGCCGCCATGGGCAGTCGCGTGGGCCGGATCCTCCCCTCGAACATGATGGATCGCCTGGACAAGGCGCTCCTTCGTTCCGGCTCGAAGGTGAGCACATCGAAGTTCCTGGTTGGCTCGGCGATCTCCGCCGGCCTCTTTCCGCTGCTCGTCCTCGCTATGCTCGTGAGCAGCGGTTCAGGTGGAAAGACACTGCTCATGCTCTATGGCGGGTCGCAGCTGATAGGTGCGATGGCGCCGCGGGTTTGGCTCAACGGCCGCATCAAGGGCCGCCAGAAGGCGATCACGAAGGCGCTGCCCGACGCCTTCGACCTGGTTACCGCCTCGGTCGAGGCGGGCCTTGGCATCGACGCCGCTTTCAGCCGCATCCTCGAAAAGGTCAGCGGCCCCTTCGGCGACGAACTGGGCCGGACGATGCGCGAGATAAACATGGGCCGCTCACGCCGGGAAGCCCTCACCGACCTCGCGGACCGCACCGGTGTGGAGCAGCTGCGCTCGCTCGTGAACGCCGTCATCCAGGCGGAGAGCATGGGCATCTCCATCGGCGGCGTCATCCGCGTCCAGACGGGGGTGATGCGCACGAAGCGGCGCCAGGCGGCAGAAGAGCAAGCGTTCAAGGCGCCCGTGAAGATGGTATTCCCACTCGTCCTGTTCATCTTCCCATGCATCATGATCGTGATCGGCGGGCCGGCCGTGATCCAGCTCATGCGCGCGATCTGAGGTGGGCGCCGTCATCGACATCACGACGGGAGAGCCGATCGCGCGGGACGCACGAATAGCGCGGGGCTACTGGGCGCGCTTTCGTGGCCTCATGTTGCGAAGCACACCCGCCCCGGGGGAGGCCCTCGACATCCGTGGCGACAGCTCGATCCACATGATGTTCATGCGCTTCCCGATCGATGCCGTCTTCTACGACGCGGACCTGAACGTTACGAAGGTGGCGCGACACATGCGCCCGTGGACTGGCCTCGCCTTCGGCGGCCGCGGGACGAAGGGCGTCATCGAACTCGCCTCGGGCGCCGCCGAGGGCGTGGAGCCCGGCCATCAACTTCGTTTCGTGGCCTGAGTACGTCAAACACGGATCGCCTCAGGTGTTAGGCCATTTGTTTGCGAGCGGGAAGCGGCGGTCACGGCCGAAGGCACGCGCGGTGATCTTCACCCCTGGCGCTGCCTGGCGCCGCTTGTATTCGTTCCGGTCTACCAGCTCCATCACCCGGCGCACCGTCACCGCGTCGAACCCGCGGGCGACGATCTCCTCGAGCGTGCGGTCGTCTTCGACGTAGGCTTCGAGGATTGGGTCGAGAATGTCGTAGGGCGGGAGGGAGTCCTGGTCCAGCTGTCCCGGCTTGAGTTCGGCGCTGGGCGGCTTGGTGATCACGCTGCGCGGGATCACGTCGCGCCCTTCGCGCCGGTTGTACCAGTCACAGAGACGGTAAAGGAAGGTCTTGGGCACATCCTTGATGACGGCAAAGCCGCCGGCCATGTCGCCGTAAAGCGTCGCATAGCCCGTCGCCATCTCGCTCTTGTTCCCCGTCGTGAGGACGAGCGAACGCTCGATCTTGTTGGACAGCGTCATCATCACGTTCGCCCGCTGGCGGGATTGCAGGTTTTCTTCGGCGGCGCCGGGCGCGGTTCCTTCGAAAGCCTCCGCGAGCATCCCGAGCATCGCCGCGTGGGCGGGCTCAATCGGGATCGAAAGATAGCGAATACCGAGGTTCGTCGCGAGGAGTTCAGCATCGGTGCGACTGTGATCGCTCGAGTAGCGGCTGGGCATCGAGACGCCGATCACGTTCTCCGCCCCGATCGCCTCCACCGCAATGACCGCCACGACGGTGGAATCGATGCCCCCGGAAAGGGCGATGAGCGCCTGCTTAAACCCGGTCTTGCCCATGTAGTCTCGAGTGCCGAGCACGAGCGCCTGCCAGACCTCGGGTTCGGACTCAAGCGCGGGTAGGACGGCGGCCGCCGCCGGCGGGCCAGCGTGCGGCGCGGTCCGGACGCTAACCGGGAGTGCAACGCGTTGGAGGGCCGGTGGATGCTCGCGGTCGCGCAGCTCGACGCGACGGCGAGGGTCATGCAGCCGGTGTTGAGCCACCTCGTCCAGGTCCAGGTCGACGACGAGCAGATGTTCTTCAAACTGGGGCGCGCTGGCGAGCAGTTCTCCGCGGGCATCGAAGACCATCGAGCCGCCATCGAAGACGAGCTCGTCCTGGCCGCCGACCAGGTTCACGTAGGCGACCGCGATGAGGTTGTCGGCCGCGCGAGTGGCGAGCATGCGGCGGCGGTCGCCGAGCTTGGCCCGATGAAACGGGGAGGCGTTGATGTTGACACAGACCTCGGCGCCGCCGAGGGCGATAGCGTCCAACGGCGCCCCAGGGTACCAGATGTCCTCGCAGATGCTGACGCCGAACGAGTAGCCCCCAGCCT
>JAYUAG010000554.1:0-2869 GCA_043741475.1 Thermoflexaceae bacterium
CTGGGCATCTGGGGAGACGCAGCTCTCACGGGCAAAACGACGACGGGCGATATCGCCCGCAAGAAGAAGACGCTCCCCATCCTCCACGGCCTCGCCGACGCGACTGCCGGCCCGCTCATCCGCGCCGCCTTCGCCGCCGACCGACAGGTGGAGGAGATGCCAGCGATCGTCGCGTCGATCGAGGGTTGCGGCGGCGACGCCCTCTGCCGCGAGACCGCCCGCCGCTTCGCCTCCGAGGCGAATTCGCTCTTACCCCAGCTTCACCTGAGCGAAGACGCCCGCATCGCCCTGCGCGAGGTCGCCGGCTACTTCTGCGACCGGAGCTTCTGAGCTATCGGACGAGCGGGCGCCGGAACCGCTCCTGTCAGACCGCGTAGGCCGGTCTGGGGCGGCTCCGATATCGACGATACCCATCCGCGCGACATACTCGAGAGGCCCGACGACATCGACATGGACATCGCGCGCGCCATCCCGTACTGGTCGGCGTCCCTCGTGGCAGCCTGGGTCAGCCAGGTTGACGGCGCACGTAGCGCACGTATATTCCCGATCACCAATCAGGAGGCGTCGAAAATGGCAGTTCGTGCAGTGAGTATCTTTCAGCCCCGCGACGGCAAGCGCGAGGAGTTTCTGAAAGAATCGGCCCAAGCCAAGGAGAATCTGACTCGGCTCGGGGCCCGGTTCCGTTTGGGCGAGATGGTCGTGGGCGGCCCCAACACCGGCCAGATGGTTGCCACGCTTGAGTTCGACGACATGGCTGCGTATGCGGCCTTCATTCAGGCCCGGACTGCTGACCGCCAATGGCAGGAGTTCGAGGCGAAGACCAATCGTGCAGACGGAACGCGAACGTTGGTGTCACGCTCTTTGGTGCAGGATCTGCTCTAGCACGATTCGCCGGAGCCCGTTGACGTCGCGGAGGTATTCGACCACGCCGCGATACTCCTCGTCATACACGGTCTCCATCGGCGTGCCAGCGAGGATGCGCGTCCACGGGACCTCGCGCTGGATGATCGTGTAATCGCTCACCTTCGCGAGTTCCGGGATGAGCGCGATCGCCGCTTCGCCGCCGAGGCCGATGCGCTCCTGCCCTAGCTTCACCTGAGCGAAGACGCGCGCATCGCCCTGCGCGAAGTCGCCGACTACTTCTGCGACCGCAGCTTCTAAGCTAGCGGATCAGCGGCCGCTTAAAGCGCTCCTGCCACACGGCGTAGGCGGGCTTCGGCTGGCCCTCGATATCGACGATGCCCATGCGCGCGAAATACTCGAGGATGATCTGTCGCTCGGCCGTCAGGCCCCATCCTGGATGACGAAGGTCCAGGTCCGTGAAGATGATGGGCAGCGCGAGTTCCGCCTGGACGCCATCGAGCAGTTCGAAGAGGCGGCGGTAGTAGGCGGCCTGGAGCTCGGGCGAGCCAGGGTTCGCGAGCACGGGGACGCTCGCCCAGCCCCCTTCGACGAAGATCACGGGCTTGCCGCCTGCCACCAGGTAGCGGCGGAAGTGGTCGTCCGGGATCTTCGATGGATCGGCATAACTAAACCCGGGGTAGCTGGAGAGGCCCACCACATCGACATCGAAGTCCCGCGCCATCGCGTACTGATCGGCGTCGGAATGCGGCCACGGGGTCAGCCCGGCTGCGTCCTCCACCTGGAACGAGACAAACACCTTCGATTTCGGGCTGATCGTACGGATCTGGGGCGCGAGTGTGTTCACCATGTCGCGAATCTGGGCATAGAGGCGCGCGTCGCCATGCGCCCCGAGGGTATTTATCTCGGAGGCGAGGCCGATGTAGTCGGGCTTGATGCGTTCAACGAGGAGACGCACCCACTGTTCATGCAGGGTGCGGATCTGGGGGTCGAGAAGGGTGCGGCCGTTCTTCGTGGTCTCGACCGCTTCCGCTGTGCGATTGAGGCCGTCGAGGGGGTCGACGAGGACGACGAGCCGAAGATGGTTCACGTCCCGCAGGTACTCCACCATGCCGCGGTACTCGTCCTCATAGATCGTCTCCATCGGTATGCCCGCGAGGATGCGCGTCCAGGGCGCCTCGCGCTGGATGATGGTGTAATCGCTCACTTTCGCCAGCTCGGGGATGAGTGCGATTGTCGCCTCAACTGTGGGCGCCGAGGGGCTGATGCCGAAGCCCATGCCGTAGGAGCGGGTGCTCGTGGTTGACAGGTCGCCCGCAAGTTGCGGTGCTACGACGCGGAACGGGCGGTCACCCGTGGCGGCCGGAGCAACGCGGACAGCCGCGAAGAGCGCGGCAAGGGCGATGAAGGGCAGGCCGATAAGCGCAAGGCGGCTGCGGGCGAGAGTCATGTTCGAATTATAGGAAGATATCTTTCAATGGCAACACTGGGGCGCGGTTGAGCCAGCCTGCGGTAGAATGCCGCCGAACCTGAGAGCCGCGTCTCTCTCCGAACCGCGAACCCGGAACCCGGAACTCGGTACTCGAAACTCGAAATTGAGGTGGCCCATGGCGTCAGAGATCGGATTGCCGACGAACGAGGTCTACCAGCCGCCCGCACGCGTGAGCGAGGGGGCGCTCGTCCCGAGCTTCGCCGAATATGAGCGGCTCTACCGCCGCAGCATCGAGGACCGCGACGCGTTCTGGAGCGAGATGGCGACGAGGCACCTCAACTGGCTCGCGCCGTTCCACACCGTCTGCGAAGAGGACCTTCCCAGCGGCCAGATCGGCTGGTTCCTGGGCGGCAAGCTGAACGTTTCGCTGAACGCGCTCGACCGCCACCTGCCCACGCGCGGCGAACAGGCGGCGCTGATCTGGGAGGGCGACGAGCCGGACGAGAACCGCACCGTGACCTATCGCGAGCTGCACGCGGAAGTCTGCCGGCTGTCGAACCTGCTCCGCGCCAAGGG
>JAYUAG010000555.1:0-15120 GCA_043741475.1 Thermoflexaceae bacterium
ACGGCGCCACCGGGCGAGTTGGCCGGTTCAGCGACGCGCGTCCTCCCCCAGGGTGGTCAATGGCCCCAGCCGAGCGCCGGCGCCACCCGGACCGCGCCGGAGCCTGGCGCCGCGACCCAGGTGATCCCGCCCGGGCAGCCGGTCTTTGCGCCCGATAGCTACGTGCGCGGGCCTGGTGGGCCCGTGTTTCCGGCGCGAAGGGACGATTCGGCGGGCGGAGGTGGTGGCCGCCGCCTGCTCTTCATCGGCCTTGCGGCGGCGGCGGTCGCGGCGGTTGTCGCGGTGATCGCTGTCTTTGCGCTGAGTGGCGGCGGTGGTGGCGATGATGGCGGCGGCCTGCCGGGCGATGGAGCCTCGCCTTCGAGGTCCAGTTCGCCGGGACAGAGCGCGTCGCCGTCGCCCGAGGCGTCACCGGCGCCCACGAAGCCGGGCGGCGTCAGTTCCGGTGGCGGCAACACCCCGTCGCCTTCGCCCGGGACACCCACGGCAACCCCGACCCGGACGAACACCCCACCGCCCGGCTCCACGGCCACCCGCACGCCGACGAACACGGCGACTCCAACGGGCGCGTCCACGCCCACGGACACCCCCACAGCAACGCCAACACCGACCAGGGCGCCCATCGACACGCCCACGCCGACGAACACTGCGACGCCGACCAACACCCCCGTTCCGTTGCAGGCCCCGACCCAGCTATCGCCGGCCGAGGGGGCGCAGTTCACCGCCCAGCCCCGGCGCGTCACCTTCAGCTGGTCGGCCGTCGACGGGGCAACCGGCTACCGGCTGGAAGTCGACGACACCGCCGTGGGGCAGGCCTGCCCCGGCGGCAACACCGGTTTTGCCCCGATCGACACGACGAACACCCAGGAAACGGTGAACTGGCCGGGCGCGATCCCGGGCTGCTGGCGGGTTCAGGCCCTCTACTCGGGCGGCCGCTCGAGCTCCTTCACGGGTTGGCGGAACTTCCGGTATACGCAGTAGAACCAGCGATTGTTGAACCTGAGCTCCCCCAGTGGCTCACCAATGTAACTGTGGGTACCCGGCCAGAACGAGGGGCCGGGGGTACGGGCGGGCTCGGCGCGCGACACGGCGCCGGTCGGCCCATGTTGGAGGAGCGCTACGCTCCTTGCCTCGCCGTCGTCTCCCCGTACACCACCTCGGGCGCCGGCGCGCCGAGCGTGTTGAAGGCCGCCACCACCGCGCTCACTTCGTTCTTGTTGAACGCCTCCGCGTTCGCCGCTGCCCAACCCTGGGCGCGGACTACACCGTCGAGCGACCCCTGGAAGTGGGGCGCGACCCAGCGGGCGAAGAGCTCGTAGCTGCGCCGCATCTTCTCCGCGGGCGCCCACTCGTGTGCCAGGCCAAGCAACCCGCCGAAGCCGCCCGTCATCTCCCAGGTGCGCTCGATCGCTGCGATCGCATCGTCCGGCGTGCCGATGATCGCGCCGCCAGACATCGCCATCACCTCGGCGAACTGCGAAGGCTCGCCCGGGAATTCGAACGGCCGCCCCAGCGTGCTCCCGAAATACTCCGACTGGAAGCGGTGCGCCTCGATGCTCACGTCCCGGAACGCTTCTTCGCGCGTCTCGGCGATGTAAATCGGCAGCATCAGCCGCCAGTTCCGGCGGTCCGCGACGTGCCCGTTCGCCTCGCTCGTCTCGCTATAGAGCTTCCACACCTGCGCCAGGTCCAGCCCGGCGGGCATGAACGTGGAGACGTTAATGAGCCCCGCGCCGTGCTTCCCCGCGATCGTCGGGCCCGCCGGCGAAAGCGTCGAGGCGACAAATACCGGCAGCTTCTCCGAAAAGAGCGGCGTCTGCAGCCGCGACTGGCGCAAGTGGATCCAGTCGCTCTCGTGTGTCACCTCTTCCCCCGCCAGCAGCTTCATGATGATGCCCAGCGACTCGTCCATCTGGGGGCGTTGGCCCGGCGGGTCGAGCACGAACTGGTACGCGTCGGAGGGCAGCGCCCCCGGCCCCACGCCGAGCATCACCCGTCCGCGAGTCAGCTGGTCAAGCAGCACCATCCGCTGGGCGACGTGGTAGGGGTTGTGGTAGGGCAACGAAACGACGCCCGTCCCCAGCTTAATCGAACGCGTCAGGGCCGCCACGTGGGCGATGAAGACCTCCGGGCTGGAGATCGTCTCCCAGCCGGCGGAGTGGTGCTCGCCCACCCAGGCCTCGTCCCAGCGCAGGTCATCGAGCCACTGGATGGTGCGCACATCGCGTTCCAGCGCCAGGCCGGGGTTATCGCCGAGCTTGTGAAAAGGCGCCATGAAAACGCCGAACTTGAGCCGCCAGGGGAGTTGCATCGAGGGCCTCCGGTGAGGTGACAGGTAACAGGGGACAGGTGACAGGGAGCCATCCTACGTTGCCGTGCAGCGTGGGGCACGCCGCCGGGTTCGGCTTCGTGGGCGAAGGGCCCCACCCTCGGAAACGCGCTCCGTGCTACCATCGGCATGAGATCCAATTCGCCTTCGGAGACAGTGACATGGCCGAGTACGTCCCGAGCCCAATCGGGTGGGTCAGCGCGCAGGTGGAAGTGTATGAGCGAACCAACGGAGCGGAGGGCCACACCCTGCGAGAAACCGGGTTGCCGGTGATCATTGTGACCAACACCGGCAATAAGTCCGGTGTCGTCCGCAAGACGCCGTTGATGCGGGTCAAAGATGGCGACGGCTACGTTCTTGTCGGCTCGATGGGCGGCGCTCCGAAAAACCCGGTCTGGGTCCATAACCTTCGCGCACACCCGGAGGTAGAGATCCGTGACCGGGCCGAGGTCCAGCCGATGCGCGTCCGCGAGGTCAACGACGAGACCGAACGAGCGCGCCTCTGGGCGCTGAGCGTGGCGGCCTTCCCTCCATACCGGGAGTATCAGCAGCGGACCTCCCGCAAGATCCCGCTGTTCGTGGCCGCACCGGCATAGCCCTGCCTCTGTCCTCTGTCCCCTGTCCCCGCGACAATATCGGCGTGCCCCACGACGAGCCGCGTGACCCCGACCACGACTTTCATCGCTTCATGATCGGTGTGCTGGAGGCGTATCACGACCGCGGCGTGCGCGATCCCCGAGCGCTGGATGCGCTGGCGGCCGAACTGCTTGCCTCGCTCCCGCCAGCTTCGCTCCCGGACGGTGCAACCGCCGCCGAACACGCCAGGGCGCTCGTCCATCGCGCCGATTTCGAGCCCGGCGACGAGGGCAGCGACGCCCTGCAGTGGGTAGTCGACGCGCTCAAGCTCTGGCCCGATTGCGCCGAAGCCTACATGTTCGCCGCACGCATCATCGAAGGGCGCGAACACGCGATCATCCTGATGCAGCCCTTCTACACCCTCGCCCTGGAAGCGCTGCACCGCCGCCTCGCACCGGCCGGTGTCGCCAACGCGGACGGCACGGTGCGCACCATCCCCGAGGCGCCGATGTACCTGCGCGGCCTCTGTGGCCTTGGCGAGGCACTTGCTACGCAGGCGCGATTCCCGGAAGCGCAGGCGAGCTTTGTCGAAGCGCTGCGGCTCGACCCCGCGGACGGCGAAAACGTGCGCCCGCGCCTCGCCCTCGTCGAGCTCCTCCTCGGACAGAAGATCGGGGCGCGCGACCGCCTGAAGGACGCGCGCCCGGGGCTGATAACCGGCTATGTAACGGCTTTCGTCACCCTCGCCATCCAGGGTGACGGCCCTGCCGCGCGCCAGGCGCTGGCGGCGGCGCGCGGGGCGAACCCGCACCTCTTCCCGATGCTCACGCTCGCCAAGAAGATGCCGGGCGTCCTCACCGACGACCCCGTTTACGACGAGGCGCAATACGCCTGCCTTGCGCTCGCGCCCGCGTTCCTGGGTCGCACGGGCCTGCGCGAGTGGCTGAAGCACGTCGGCGCCTCAGGCCATGCACCTCCCCGCCGCGTCACCTCAGCGAAGAAGAAGAAACGCCGCTGAGGCCCGCCCCACAGCACCCGCCCCACAGTCCGGAGTCCAGAGTTCTTAGTCCCTCGTCCCGTAGGCTGGGGGATACCGCAAACGCCATGACTATCGGCCCACGGACTGAGAACTAAGGACCGGGGCGGGAGTGCGGCCGGGCGGCAATGGCCCGGTCGCGCGCGAGCCTTTACGCTGGCGACACTCTGTTCGGAGTGTGAGCTATGGTCACGAAAGTCGGCATCAACGGGTTCGGGCGCATCGGCCGCCAGGTTTTGAAGGCGATCTCGGACCGCTACGAGGGCACGCTCGAAGTCGTCGCGGTTAACGACCTCGTGCCTGTAGAGACGAACGCAAACCTGCTGAAGTACGACTCGAACTACGGCCGCTGGCGCCGCGACGTCCGCGCCGATGGCGATTCGCTCATCATCGACGGGCGCAAGGTGAAGGTCTTTGCCGAGCGCGACCCCGGCGCCATCCCCTGGGGGAGCGTCGGCGTGGAGATCGTGATCGAGTCGACGGGCCTGTTCACAGACGCAACGAAGGCGGTCGCTCACCGCCGCGATTCCGTGAAGAAAGTGATCATCTCCGCACCAGCGAAGAACGAGGACGTGACCATCGTCCTCGGCGTCAACCCCGAGGCCTACGACCCCGCGAAGCACGACGTCATCTCGAACGCCAGCTGCACGACGAACGGGCTGGCCCCCGTGGTGAAGGTGATCGTCGATAACCTGGGGTTCGTGAAGGGCCAGATGACCACGATTCACAGCTACACGAACTCGCAACAGATCCTCGACAAAGCGGCAGGGACGGATCTCCGGGAGATGCGCGCCGGCGCCCTGAACATCGTGCCCACCTCCACGGGGGCGGCGCGAGCGCTTCGGCTGGTCATCCCAGAGGTGGATGGGAAGCTCGACGGGCTCGCCTACCGCGTGCCCACGCCCACCGTCTCGATCGTGGAAATCGTGGCGCTGACGGAGAAGGACACGACGCGGGACGCGCTCAACGCCATCCTCGAAGAGACGGCGAACGAGAAAATGAAGGGCATCCTCGGCTTCACGACCGACCCGGTCGTCTCCATGGACATGAAGGGCGATGAGCGATCGAGCATCGTCGATGGGCTTTCGACGAACGTTGTGGGCGGAAACCTGGTGAAGGTCGCCGCCTGGTATGACAACGAGTGGGGCTACGCCTGCCGCATCAGCGACCTCTGCGACTTCCTTGTGCGCCGCGGCCTGTAGCCGGTCGAGGTTATGAGGCCTTTCCCTGAGCCCAACTGCTGAGGAAATGATCGTATCCTGAACCGATGACGTGGGCCGGAACCGGGGACTGTCGGTGACCCGTGGCTGAGACGCCGCTGAAGCGTAGCTGGGCTGCGCCCCGTGCTGTCGCGCGTTTCCGGGCGACGGTGGCCTCCGAGGGCCTGTGGCTGTGCGTCGCGCCGGCGCTCTGGCCTTTGCTGGTGCTCGGCGTGGTCCTCCTTGGGGCCTCGTTCCGCTTTCGCGGGCTCGACTGGGACCAGCCGGCCGGCGCACCGGAGCCCCTTCAGATGCAGCCGGACGAGCGTTTCATCTCCATCGTTGCGGAGAAGCTGGCCTGGCCATCGAGCCTGGGCGAGTATTTCGCCACGGCCCGGAGTCCGCTCAACCCCTACAACGCCCCGGAGACGCCATCGTTCGTGTACGGCACGTTCCCGCTCTTTTTGGCCAAGGGCGTGGCTTCGATCGCGGGCTCGGACGCGCCGGTCGTTGGGCCCGCGGCGCGTCAGCTCTGTGAAAAAGACAGCTACGGCACGACCGTGGTCTGTGGGCGCAAGCTCACGGCGCTCTTCGACACAGCCACGATTGCGCTCGTCTTCGCGCTGGGGGCGCTGCTGTTTTCCCGGCGCGTGGGGTTGGCGACGGCGCTGCTCTATGCACTGAGCGTGCTCCCCACCCAGCTGTCACATTTCTGGGCAGTCGACCCGTATGCCGTCTTCTTCGGTGTGGCCACGGCGGCACTCTCGGTGAAGCTGATCGGCGTCGGCATGCGCCCTCGCTCCGAACCGTTGTTCGAAGAGCTGTTCCCCGGGGCGCCCCACGCGCGCAGCGGCAGGTCTGGCGGCTATGGGCGCGCCGCTCTGGTGGCGACGGCGATGGGTGTCTGCGTAGGGCTCGGGTTGGCAAGCAAGGTTACCGCCTGGCCGATCCTGCTCGCGCCCGCGCTCGCGGTCGCCATCCGCATTGGGCTGCGGGACCTGCCTCGCCTCGGGTTGAACTGGCGCGACGGCCAGCCTTCACTCGAAGGCCATTGGGCGAACGACGTTGCCATCCTGTGCGTCTCCATGCTCGTCGCGCTGGTGGTCTTCCGGGTGGTGCAGCCCTATGCCTTCACCGGGCCGAACCCGTGGGACATGGCGATCAACCCCCAATGGCGCGCGGACATCGAACGCGAGGTGAACTTCCAGAACGGCAACGTGGATTTCCCGCCGTTCGTGCAGTTTGCTGGCCGCACGCCATGGCTCTGGCCGTTCAAGAACATGGTGCTCTTCGGCCTCGGGCCCGCGCTGGGACTGGGGGCCTGGGCCGCGTTCGTGGCGGCGACGGCCTTCCTGTTCCGCCGTCGCGAACTCACCTTTCTCATCCCGCTGGTGCTTGTCGCAGCCGTCTTTGGTTTCCAGGGCCCGCGCTTCGTCGCCTACATGCGCTACTTCGTGCCGATGTATCCGTACCTCTGTCTTTTCGCGGCGTGGGGCCTTGCTGGCGTCTGGAGCCTGGCTCGCGAGGCGCCGGGACCAAGGCGGACGCTCGCCGCCGCGCCGGCACGGGCGCGTTTCTCCGCCGAAGTGTCGCGCCGCTACGGACTGGTCCGCGAGGCGACCGCGCCGGGGACGCCTGTCTTCCGCTTCGGGCTGCGCGCCCTGGTCATTGCGGTGTTCGCGGCCACCGCCTGGTGGGCGCTTGCGTTTCAGTCGATTTACAGCCACGAGCACCCCCGCATCGCCGCCAGCCGCTGGGTGTTCGCCAATGTCGAGCCCGGCAAGCGGCTCACGGGCGAGACCTGGGACGACACCATCCCCTACGCGATCCCGGGCGAAGACGCCGGCCGCTACCCCGTGATCAACACGTTCCCCTTCGACAGCGACAGTCCTACGAAGGTCAACGTCCTCGTCTACGGCCGCGGCGGCGCCGACGCCACCGCCGGGCTCGTGGGCGCCGACTACGTCTCCATAGCGTCGAACCGCGCCCGGGACGCCGTAAGGCGGCTTGAGCGTGAGTACCCTGCGACGATCCGCTACTACCAATTGCTCGATTCTGGCGAACTTGGATTCGACCTGGTCGCCCGCTTCCGTGTGCGCCCCACCTTCCTCGGCGTCTCGGTCGACGATTCGGGCGCCGAAGAGTCCTTCACGGTCTACGATCACCCTGAAGTCCGGATCTACCGCAAGACGGAGCGATTCGACCCGGAGAAGGCGGTGTCGCTGCTGAACGAGGCCCACCCGGAACGCGCTGTCAACCTGCTCCCGCGACAAGGGCGAACGAACGGCCTGCAATTCACGGCCGCGGAAGCCCGCACGCAGCAGACGGGCGGGACGTTCGCGGACCTCTTCGATGAGCATGGGCTTACCAGCCACCTCCCCTGGCTCTGGTGGCTGGTGTGGGTGCAGCTGATGGCCTTGGCCGCCGTGCCGTGGGTGACCTGGCTCTTCCGCGCGCTCCCGGACCGGGGTTACGGCCTGTCCAAAATCGGCGGCTTCGCGCTCTCCGGGCTGCTCACCTGGCTGGCGGTGGCCTGGGGGACGAGCCACTACACAACGGCACTTATCTGGGGCGTGTTTTTCGCGTTGGCGATCAGCGGTTACGGCCTGGCGTATCTCCGGCGGCGACAGCTCGCGGCAGATCTTCGGGACTGCTGGCGTTCGTGGCTGGCCGTCGAAGCTGTGTTCCTCGTCGCGTTCTTCGTCGTCCTCGCGCTGCGTTACAACAACCCTGCGCTGTGGCACAACGCCCAGGGCGGCGAGAAGCCGGTGGAGCTCGCCTATCTAACCGCCGTCGCCCGGTCGACATCGCTCCCGCCGTACGACCCCTGGTTTTCGGGCGGCGCCATGAACTACTACTACATGGGCTGGTTCCTGGTGACGGTGCCGATGCGCGCGTTTCGGATGTTACCCGAGGTGGGCTTCAACCTGGCGCTGCCGACCTACGCGGCCCTCGCGGCGACCGTCGCCTACTCGGTGGTGGCGAACCTGGTTGCGCTCGGGATGCGGGCGCGCCGGGCGGCAGACGTGGCGGTCGGCGCGGCGGCAGGAGTGGCGGTAGGAAGCCATACGCGGGTGATCCTATTTGGCGCGCTCGCTGCCATCCTGCTGGTCGGCATCGGCAACCTCGACGGCGCGCACCAAACGGTCGAACGCCTCCAGACGCTGAACCAGTGGGGCTTTCTGCGCGACTCGGGCGACGGCCGCGACCTCTTCCACCCCTGGAACATCGTCATCCGCATCCTCAGTGGCGGCGTGGGCATCGCCGGTGGGCTCTACCAGTGGATCTTCAAGGGCGCCGTCATGCCGCCGTTCGATTGGTGGAGATCCAGCCGGGTGCACTACCCGGCCTTCGACATTACGGAGTTTCCCTACTGGTCGTTCCTCTTCGGTGACCTCCACGCCCACGTGATGGGCCTGCCGTTCTTCGGATTCGTGATCGCGCTCGCGATGACGTACGTCGTGTCTGCGTCCCAGGGGATGCGACGGCATACGTGGGTGCTGGGCGCCGCGCTCGGCGTCGCCGTCGGCCTCGTGCGCACGATCCACACCTGGGACTTCCCGAGCGCCACGCTCCTCGCGGTGTCCGCGATCGTGGCCGGGCAGTTCCTCGCGGAGGGACGCTGGCAGAGACGCTGGTGGGATGCTGTCGGCCAGCTCACGCTGTTCGGCGCGTGCGCCCTGCTCCTGTTCAGTCCCTATACGCAGCACACCGAGGTCTTCGAAAGCGGCATCGTCCGCGCGCGCGAGACGACGGCGGTGAACCAGTACTTCACCCACTTCGGACTGTTCGTAGTGGTCGGCCTGATTTTCCTTGGCGTCCGCTACCGCGAGGAGCTGCGCGCGCGTTCAGGCGACCCCCGCGGCAACCCGTTCCTGTCCATGGTGGCCGGGCCCTGGGAGGTACTCTCGCTCTGTACGTTTGCCGCAGGCCTGGCCGCGTTCAGCTGGCAGTGGGGGCTGACGACGGCAGCACTCAGCGCGCTCGTCTTGCTGCTGCTGCTGAATCTGCTGTGGCTTGAGTTCCGCGCCCAAACGCACGACGTCCCGCGCCTGATCGCCACGGCCATGTTCACGGCGGCGGTCGGCATCGCCGGTGGCGTCGATATCGTCCAGGCGAAGTACGACATCGTGCGCATGAACACCGTCTTCAAGTTCTCGCTAGAGGCGTGGCAGCTCTATGCGCTCGCCAGCGCATACGCACTCTGGTACGTGGCGGAGACGCTCTGGGCGATCGAGGGATTCACACTTCGCGTCCGGTCGGGCCGGCGCCTCGCTGCCATCGCTTTCGCCGTGGTGATCGGCGGACTGCTGTTTGGGAGCTCGATTTACCTCTGGTCGGGTACACGGACGCGCCAGGAGGCGGCTTTCGCGGGTGCGCCCTCGGGGACACTCAATGGGCTCGCCTACTTGCGCGTCGCGCAATATCCCGAGGACAAGGGGACGGAGCTGCCCGCGGACGACCGCGTGATCTCCCTGGCGGACGACGAACCGCTCATCCGTTGGTTGCGCCGCAACGTCGAGGGGTCGCCCGTGATCGTGGAGGCGGTGGGGCCCCTGTATCACTGGACCGGAAGGATCTCCTGGAATACCGGCCTGCCGGCAGTGATCGGCTGGGACTGGCACGAGGTTGCCTACCGCACCGACTACGAGCCTCTGATCCAGGAGCGGCGGCGCGACACGACCCGCTTCTGGGTCGACCCAAGCGCGGACTGGGCGGCGGGATACCTGCAGAAGTACAACGTAAAGTACGTCGTCCTTGGGACGGAGGAGCGCGTTTACGGGACGCCCGACGGCCTGGCGAAGTTCGAGCGGATGCCGGAGCTGCGCGAGGTGTTCCGTTCCGGTGACTACGCCATCTACGAGGTTATGAACTGACGTCGGACACCGCGCGCGAAAATGCGAGCATCGCGCGCTGCCGGCATTCGGCCAACAGGCAGCGGCCACAGAGAGAATCCCTACCCGCGACTCCTGACGGCGGTGTCTCACGAGGCCGCGGTTCAACCGTTCGGGAGGACGGTGACCTTGAGCGCGCCGCTCGTCTTGTCGAGGGCGGTCTCGAACGCCTCGCGCGCGTCAGCCAGCGCGAACCGGTGCGTCTGAAACACGGGCAAGGCGTCGCGGTAGCGGGCGAGCGCGGCGGCCCCCACGCCGAATTCGGACGCGCCGCCAGCACGACCGTACATAACGCTGCCGATGAGCTTGATTTCCTCGTTCACGAAGCGGAAGCCGTTAATTTGCGTGAGTCCTGTGAAGACGCCAAGCCCGAGGATTGTCCCTCCGCCGCGCACGGTCTTGTACGCCTCCAGCAGCGTGTCCGCAGTGCCGCCCACCGTCTCGATGATGACATCGGGGCGGCGGGCGCGGCTCCACGCCTTCAAATCGTTGGAGCCGGATTCGAACACGGCCGAGGCGCCGACCTTCAGCGCTGCCTCGCGCTGATGCGGATACCGGGCCGTGGCCGCAACTTCGCCTGCGCGGTCCCGGAGGAGCATCGTGCACATCAGGCCGATCGTCCCGGAACCAAGGACCAGGACGCGGGCGCCCATCGCTATTTCCGCCCGCTGGATGCCTCGCACTGCTACCGCCGCTGGCTCCGCCAGCGCGCCCACGATGGGGTCGATCCCTTCCGGAAGCGGATAGACGTTCGCAGCCGGCACGGCGAAGCGTTGCTGCATGCCGCCATGGGCGGAGATGCCCATGAGCTTACTGCGCTGGCAGATGGACGATTGGGCGTTGCGGCAGTCGGCGCACTGGAGGCAGCTGAGCATGGGGTCGATGGCCACAGGCGTGCCCGCGGCGAAGCCTTCGCCCGCCTCCACGACGCCCGAAATCTCGTGGCCCGGTGTTATGCCTTTCGCGGCCTGGAACTCGCCGCGATAGAGGTGCAGGTCGGTGCCGCAGATGCCGTTTGCGTGGATGGCGACGAGCACTTCGCCTGGCCGCGGCTCAGGGTCAGCGCGCTCCTCGATCGTGAGTGAATGTGGGTCGGACCAGGCGGCTGCTTTCATAGCGGGGAGTCTACGCTCCGCCGCGCCGTCGCGGGAACACGGCCACGCAACAGGCTGGCGGATTCCCGTCGCGGCAGCACCGTCGCAATTCGCTACACTCAGGCTACACTCAGTCTATGCGCATCCTCGCCATCGACATGGGCACCGGCACTCAGGACATCCTGCTCTTCGATTCGACGAAGCCGGTTGAGAACAACGTCAAGATGGTCCTGCCGTCGGCCACGGAGGTCGCCGCCCGGCGTATCCGGCGGGCAACGCGAGACGGGCGGGACGTCGTCCTCACTGGCGTGGTGCAGGGGGGCGGCCCTTGCAGTTGGGCGCTCGAGGATCACCTGCGGGGCGGCGGGCGTGCCTTCGCTACACCCGAGGCTGCGCTGACCTTCGACGACGAACTCGACCGCGTGACGGCGATGGGCGTGACCCTGGTGTCCGCCGACGAAGCAGGGCGGCTCGAGGGCGAGCAGGTCGTCCTCCGTGACCTGGACCTGGACGCGATCCGCACCGCGCTGAACGCCTTTGAGGAACCATCAGGCTTCGACGGTCTCGCGCTCGGCTGCCTGGACCATGGGGCCGCGCCCGCGGGCGTCTCGGATCGCATCTTCCGCTTCAACCACCTGCGCGCCACGGTGGAGCGGCGCAACGACCTGCTGGCGTTCGCATCTCGCAGCGACCGGCTACCGGACTACCTGACCCGCGCGCGGGCGATGTGCGCGAGCGCCGCGGGTGAGGGGCCGGTCGCGTTCATGGACACCGGCCCTGCTGCCGCCCTCGGCGCCCTCCACGACCCCCAGGTGGCCGCCGCGGACGAACGACTCGTCCTGAACCTCGGGAACATGCACCTCCTCGCCTTTCATCTGCGCGGCCGCAAGGTGGCGAGCCTGTTCGAACATCACACGGGAGAGGTCTCGGTGGACCAGATCGAAACATTCTGCCGTAAACTGGCCGACGGCACGCTGGAGAATCAAGAGATATTCGCATCGAAGGGACACGGCGCCTATCACGCCGAGCGGCGTGATGTGTCGTCCGCGGTGCCCGGCATGGTTGCGGCGACGGGACCCCAGCGCCACCGCCTGGCTGCGAGCACGCTGAAGCCGTACTTCGCAGCACCGTTTGGGGACATGATGATCAGCGGTTGCTTCGGTCTCTTGCGGGGGTTTGCGGAGGTCTATCCCGAGGCGCGGGACGCCATAAACAGCCAGCTAGGATCGCTCCTCTAGGCTGCCTGTGCCTCGTGCGATTCCGTGTAGACGCGGTTCTTGCCGCCCCGCTTCGCCAGGCGCAAGAGGTCGTCGGCGCGACGGATCACGTCGTCGAAGCGTTCGCTGCCGCGGCGCACCGCACAACCGATGGAGACGGTGACGGGCGTAGACGCCTCGATCGCGGCGCGAAGCCGTTCGCCGACGAGCGCGCCCCGGCCGTCACTGGCGCCGTCGAGGAACATCACGAACTCTTCGCCGCCGTAACGCGCGACGAAGTCGCCGGTGCGCCGGTGAGTGGAGAGAATGTTGGCCACCTCGGCCAGGGCGCGGTCGCCTTCGATGTGTCCCTGTTCGTCGTTCAGTCGCTTGAAGTTGTCGAGGTCGAACATCAGCACGGCATAGCCGGCATCTCCGGCGGTGGCGGTGTTGAGGTCGTTGAAGAACGTCCGCCGATTGGCGATGCCGGTGAGCGGGTCTGTGCGGGCCAGGTCGAGCGCACGCTCTTCGGCGTGCCGCCAGGCGCGGCTCATGCCGCTTGCAAGCACCGCCATCGCCACGGTGATCACGATGAGAGCGACCGTGCGGTCGTTAAACCAGCCACGGTCCGCGGCCACATCGAGCGCCAACGTCCCGCCCACGAGGCAGGTGATGATGAGGCCGGCGGTGAAGACGTAGCGCCGGCCATAGATGTGGCGGGAATAGGCGAAGAGGGCGTAAATGTAGGTGATCCAGATCATCGATTCGCGGCTCGCTTCGCCGAGCCAGGCGACCGTGATGCATGCAATCTCCAGCGGCGCGAGGGACAGGTCGACCCAGACAATCGTCCTGCGATTGCGGCAGAACACCAGCGCGTACCAGACGAAGAACGCGTGATAGCCAAGGATATAAACCACAGCCGGCGTGCGCACGGGTTCTTGCACGCGGAACACACCGGTGTACGCGCACACCGCATAGACCACGGAGAGCGTTACCTGGAGAAAGACCACGATCCGCTCGAGACGCCACTTCTCGGCAGACACCGTGCGGTTCGCGAGTGGCGGGCCCCGGAAATCCATCCTCCCTGTTCCTCCATCCGGATCATCGGCAGTCCGGGGCGCCAGCCGGTGAATTCTCGGTGGATAGCGGACATAAGGGAGCTCTCGAACTGGTTACAGCGAGACTCAAATGGCCACCCTGCCTCGTGCGGCCGCGCGTGAACGCTTCCCCAGTTCCGTGGCGGGCGCCCAGCCGTACACGTATTCGCCACAGATGGCGCGCCAGGGCCCGCGCGCTTCGACGCTCGCGAACAGTCCCGCCAGCCCGAAGTTGATGCGCGTGAGGAAGGCCATGCCCTCAGGGATGTTCAGGCTCAGGCGGTTGATGCGGCCGCCCTCGCCCGTCGTCTGGACGTTGCGGCGCACCATCTCCGCCGCCAGCTCCCGGGTAAAGGTGACCTCATCGGCGAGCACGGGCGCCCAGAACCAGCGCATGTGGTCGTAAAGTTCTTCCGTCGTGAAGGGCACGCCGCGCCGAAGCAACCCCAGTTCTTCGGCCGCCCTGCGCCACCCTTGATGGTCCCCTTCGTAGAGCGCCCGCAGGAGCGTCTTCAGCCCTTCGATCGTGCTCGTTTGGAACTCGGCAATACAGCCGTAGTCGAGGAACGCCACCCGCCCGTCGTCGCAGAGCAGGTAGTTTCCGGGATGAGGATCGCCATTGAACAGGAGGTGTTGATAGATGTTACCGAACGAGAAGCGAAAGATGATCTCGGCGACTCGGTCCCGTTCAGGTTGCGACCAGGCGAGGGCAGCGCTGAACGGCTTCCCCTCGATGTACTCCTGCACGAGGACACGGCTCGTGCTGAGGTCCCCATAGACGCGCGGCACCCGCACGAAAGGATGACCTTCGTAGAGCTCCCCGAACCGTGCCTGGTACCTCGCCTCGCGGACGTAGTCGAGTTCCCCGCGGATGCCAGCCTTCAGGTCCTCGATGAAGGGGCCGGGGTCGAGCCCTTTGGAGACGGCGCCCGCGGCACTGAAGAGCGCGCCCACGTTGGCAAGGTCGGACGCGATCGCCTCGCGCACACCGGGGTATTGGACCTTCACCGCGAGCTGCGTGCCATCGGCCAGCTCCGCCCGATGGACCTGGCCGATCGACGCGGCCGCGAACGGTTCACGTTCGAACTTCTTGAAGACGCGCTCGGGGCCGCGCCCGTATTCCTGTTCGAAGACCGATGCGACAAGGCCGAAGGACATAGGCGGTGCATCGGACTGAAGCGTCGCGAGAGCACCGGCCATCTCATCCGGCACAATGCCGGTCATCATGGAGAGCACCTGGCCGACCTTCATGACCGCGCCCTTCATCTCGCCCATCGTGCGGGTCACGTCTTCGGCGGTGCGCAACACGAACTGTTCGCGTTTGGCTGTCCGTCCGCCTCCCCAGGAGGCGTAAGTGCCGGCCCAGCGTCCGGCGGTCCGCGCGGCCAGGGCGGCCGGTCTCGCGGTGCGCTTGATGCGCGAGATGCTCACCGCCCGTCGCTCTTTCGCCATTGCGCCAAGTGTCGGTCAAACGGTCGCTTGGCGCCCGGCTGCGTCGCGCGGGTACCATTGGGCATGGCCCGTTCCGAATTGAAATCCACCGCACGAGCGCTCGCGGCTCTTGATGGCCACCCTTCGCCGGCCGCGAAGCGCTTTGACGACGGCGCGGAACTCACTGGTCACGTCGACGTCCTTCCCTCCGCGTTCAACCCGCCAACGCTCGCCCACTTCAGATTGCTCAGGCTTGCCGCCGGCGAA
>JAYUAG010000556.1:0-6756 GCA_043741475.1 Thermoflexaceae bacterium
GAAGCGACCTCACGCTCGACCGCGTCGTCCGTGATGCAGGCAGCACGGGACCAATCGGCCGCAGCCAGGATGCGTGTCAGTGCCAGTGCGCGGTCCCCCTCGATGGGTACGCCCTCGCCGATTGCAAGAGCGACATCGCCCGCGAGCCGCCGAGCAGCGACTTCCAGGAACCCTGAACACGCGGCCTCTGGCCACGCCGCGGCCGCCACTTCACCATCCAACACGGGGAAGCGGGAAACCGTGTCGTCCAGTTCGTCGCCCCAGCGCTCGTTCAGAAGCTCCCGACTCACATGATCGCGCCACTCCGCCCCGGTGATGCGCCAGCGGGCCAGCCACTCCGCCAGGTCATCGCCCGAAAGGAGGTTGCGCGCGTAACGGAAGCTGGTTGTGGCCTCAATCAGCTCCTTCGCGTCGAGCGCTTCGCCGCTGGCCGCCAGCCGCCGCTGGCAGGCGATGCCGCAGCGTAGTCCATCCTCCAGTCCCAGCCAGGCGCCCCGGAGGCGCGACGCCCCGATCACGTCGGACCAGGTGAAGCGCTCGCCGTCCGCGACGAAGACCGTCCGTTCCCGCGCCGCAGCCCGCACGTCGTCGTCTACGTGCGCGCTCATCCGGCTCCTCGCTTCGCCTGAGCTTCGTAGAGTCGCCCGAGGAAGTCGCAGATCACGAGTTCCTGGGCGACGTTGTTCCCCCGGAGCAGCCGGTTCAGGTACATGTGCAGGAGGCTGCTGGCGATCTCGGGGCGGGACAGCGTGAGCCGCCCGGCGTGATCATGATCCTGAAGCGCCTCCATTGTCGTCTTGAGCCGGCGGGAGCGCTCGCGAAGGATCTCCAGCCCGGGTTCAAGTGGATGGCCGCTGTCCGGCCCAGCGCCCAGGAGTGCCTCGAGTTCGACTCGTTCCTTCCGGTGGCGTGCCCCCACACGACCGAGCGCAGCGGCGTCCCAGCCCACGCGTCGCGCGAGGCCCGTGCGCTGTCTCCGCACGAGGTCGAGCTTCTCGGCATCGCTCAGGCCGAGGTCAGTGAGCAGCGCGTCCGTACCGGCGACGCCCATTTGCCAGCGTTCGACCTGGCCCGCATCGCCGTGATCGAGCAGTCCGAGGATGTCGCAAACGGCGTCGCTGTCGGCGTGGAAGACGGTTTCGACGAGTTCCATCGCTTCCGCCCCGCCATACCGTTCTATTTCCCGGCGGTACGTCCCAAAGTCGACGCGCCACGCGAGACCGTCGTCGATGAGACGTTCTCCGGCCCCCTGGATGGCGCTGAGGACCTCGGCCTGCAGTCGAGCACGTTCGCCGTGGAAGCGGACGCGCAGGTGGTAGCGCGGGTCCTGGTAACGCAAGAAGAACCAGCGGTCGGCCGCGCCACTCCCCATCAGCCGTTCCGCAAGGGGCGCGATGGTATCCGTGAGGACGGCGTCGGCGAGTGCCTCGCCGGTATAGATGCGTACCGAGAGCCAATCGGAGCCGGGGGGAAAGACTCGCCTCACCGGTGCGCTGGTTGCGGCGCGGCGCGGCGGCTCGCCGGGCGCGGTCGCGGGCCGGACGAAGGGGACAACCAGTTCGTGCATGAACGCCCCCTCCGGGCCACGCACACAGGACTCCCCCGGCGCCGGAAAGAGTTCGACCAACTCGGCTACGCCGGTGCTTCGCACTGCGTCCACAAGTGACTCGACTGCGAGCGCGTTGTCGAGGTCAACGGGCAGCTGGCCGCCGAAGTCGGTCTGGGCGATGAAGCGGGGGACGCGCCATGTGCGCCGCCAATCCTGGATCGCCTTGAAGTCCGCCGTCCTGTCGCCCCGCTCGCCGAGCGTTTCACTCTTGAGGCGCCAGCGCGCACTCGAAAGAATGATCCGGCCCATGCGGACGCGCGGCAGAAAGGGCGAGCTACCGAGCGGCCCCCAGAATCCCAGGCCCGTTGCGGCCTGCTGATTTTGCAGGCGGCAGAGAAAGCGGTAGGCGGCGACGCCTCGCGATGAAAAGTTGTGCGCCGAAGTGAGTCGCGGAACCACACGCCGCCCGAGGCGGCGGGAGCGAAGCACGACCCGGCCGGCCTCAACCGATACTTGAAGGTCGCCAAGTGGGATCTGCCGCTCCAGCGGCGCGCCGGACTTGCCGAGGCACGGGATCTCGTATTCGCGGAGCACCGGCCGGGCGACGACATTGACGTCCCTTGAGCGCGGGAGGTGGACGATCTCGGCGAAGACGGCGTCTGCGTCCAGGGCCTCCTCCGCCCGGAGATGCTGCTCGACCGCAGCCTCAAGCGCCGGGTCGTTGTGGCAGAAGCGGCCGAGTAGCCGGGCGCCCGATGGGCCATCGATGCCGAGCAAGAGCACGCGGAAGTTCCCATGGGCAAGGTCGGCCTCCGTTGGCGCCGCGACGACCGCCATCGCCGACCAGGCATCGGGAAGCGCGTCAGCATCCGCGCGTTCGAGCTTCTCCACGTCGCGCTGCGTGAGCACGAGTTCATGGCCGCCCGCGGCCTGGACCTCAAGAACGCGGGCGAGGAGATGATCCTCCCTCGTCCCCCAGCTGGCGCCTGGCAGCCCGCCGCCGCCCGCGTCCAGGCCGGCCAGGAGCGGCGACGGCGCCGGGTCGTCGTCATCGAACGGCACGCCGAAGTCCGGGTCGAGGGCTTCGAGGAGCGGCACGGCCTCCCCTTCGAATCGTTCGGTGAACCGCTCGATGAAACGAACCAGTCCGCCGTCGTCGTTCGAGCGGCCGATGCGACGGAGCAGCTCCGCGGCACGAAGGATCTCGCCCACGACGTCCCGCCCGAGCGTGGCGGCTTCCGTCTCCTTTGCCATGTCGACTTGCACGAATTCGTTGATGTCGAGCTTCGCCGGGAGTGGTTCGAGTAGGGCCGCTATCTCGCGATAGCGGCCCGGTGGGGTTGGCGGGCCACAGCCGTCGAGCGTGGCCAATTCCACCTTCACCTGGGCGAGAGGGCCGCCGAACGCTTCAGCGAGCCCATAGAGCGCGTCCCCCCCGGTGACCAGCACATCGATGGTCGATACGAGCAGGCGTTGCTCAATGAGGTCGCCCACATATCGGCTGGCGCCGTCGTCGGTGGCGCCCGTGGCCGCGACGGCCGCGACCAGTTGGACGGTCGTGGCGCCTTCGGTTGCCAACCCCAGTGCGGCTGCGAGCGCGGCCGTGTCTCTTACGGAGACGAGGCGGTGGCGCCCTTCCGCCGCGGAAGGCTGGCTGCGGACGTAGCGCCGCCGTTCGCCTGCCCGGTACAGCGTCGGGTTGGGGTAGTAGATCTGCTGTTCCCGCTGTTCGGCAGTAGCGAGGAGCCCCTCGACCACGCGGGCCAGGTATCCCGCATCCAGGCGGGTGGCGCGGCGGTTCCGCTGCCGCCCTCCGAGCGACAGCTGCGTTTCGCTGCCAACGATGCCCAACGAAACGCCCGCAAACAGTCCGAAAGGCGTCGAGCGTCCGGTCATCCGCGCCAGGTAGCGCACGAGCGCACGCTCGCACTCGGCAGCGCGCTCATCCTCCGGGTTCGCGAGCCACGTGTCGATCATCTCGTCCGCCGTCGGCGAAGCTACGAAGATCGCCTCCCGCACCTCTCCACGCGCCACGATCTGCCGCAGGCGCCGGCGCAGAAGGACGCGATCTCGTTCGAGTGCGGCGTGCAGGTCCGCCGTGCCCACCATTCCCGGCGCCTCCAGGCCGTGGCTCCACGCCTCGTACTCATCGAAGGGCAACAAAGGCGTCCGTAGCGCGAAGAACCCGGACGACACCGGCGCAGGCGAGTTCAAGCGGTCGCGCATTGGGGGATATTTGGCTCCCCACCCACCCCGGTCAAGCGCAGTCCACCGTCCCGACCCGTCCGCTACCGCACGATCTCGTCATTGTGTTGATCAGTGGACTCGGCCGTTCTCGATCCAGCGCCAGGAAGGAGGAGCCACCGGCGCAATGCGCTCTTCGCGGCCACCGGCGGTCTGCCCTCATCCCCCAACCCCTTCTCCCGACGCTGCGGGAGAAGGGGAGTACTGGTCCGCCTGACCGCTGCCGCCGCCGTCGAGCTAAGTTACGGTGGCACGAGAACGCCACGCGGCGCAGCGACAGCAGCCGCTTCGTCGTCGAGCCCTGGCCGGAGCGTCGCGGCGGCGGACCGCAGCCGGCGTCCCCTCGCTGCGACAGACTACGGTTGCGCGCTCGAGGTAGTAGTTCATGGGTCTGGGCACGGAGCGGCCGTTCGTTTACGTTGTGATGTACGCCAAGAGGGTCGGCCGATCGGCCCAAGGAGCCACTGGAATGTCGCTGTTTCGCCGAACGCCGCTCGCTATCCCAACGCGCGAAGAGGCGCTGCCCGGGAGGGAGCGCGCGCTGCCCGTCGCCGAGCGCCACCTCGTGCTCGGCACACCTCTCCAGGGCCCCTGGCCCGATGGGACGCGCCTCGCCGTCTTCGGGATGGGCTGCTTCTGGGGGGCGGAGAAGTTCCTCTGGCAGGTCCCCGGGGTGCACTCGACCTTCGTCGGGTACGCCGCCGGCCACACGCCCAACCCGACGTACCAGGAGGTCTGTTCCGGGCGAACCGGCCACGGCGAGGTCGCGGCCGTTGTCTATGACCCGGACCGCGTCGCCTACGACGACCTCCTCAAGGTGTTCTGGGAAAACCACGACCCGACCCAGTGGATGGGCCAGGGCAACGACATCGGCACACAGTACCGCTCCGGGATCTACACCAGCGGGGACGACCAGATGGCCGCCGCCCTCGCATCGCGCGACCGTTACCAGCGCGCCCTCAGCGCGGGGGGCTTCGGCGATATCGTCACCGAGATCCTGCCCGCCGGGCCGTTCTACTACGCTGAGCCCGAACACCAGCAGTACCTCGCTCGCAACCCGCGGGGATATTGCAACCACGGTTTCTGCCAGGCGTCCTATCCGGCGGCCGCGGCTATCGGCTGACTCTAGCGGCCGGGGACGGTTGAACCACAAAGGCGCAAAGATCACACAAAGGCACAAACCAAGACGTGTCTTTGTGTGATCTTCGTGTCTTCGTGGTTCACATCGGTATCACTCGATTTCCGTCCGTGCTATCTTCCCGTTCCACTCACATGCCCGGGGGATGAGCGTGACTCAACCTCATGACCGGCTCCTCGCCGGCCTGCGCATCATCGACGCCGGACAGGTCCTCGCTGGCCCGTTCGTCAGCTCGCTCCTGGCCGATATGGGCGCCGATGTCATCCGCGTCGAAATGCCCTCCCTGAAGGGCAGCGATGCCGCGCACACCAACTCCAGTCGCGCCGGCGAGCAACGCAACAAGAAGTCCGTCACGTTGGACCTGCGCAGGCCGGAGGCGGCGCCGGTCATAAAGCGCCTCGTCGCCTCCGCGGACGCGATCGTGGAGAACTTCTCACCCGGGACGGTCGAGCGCTGGGGCATCGGGCCAGCGGACCTTAATGAGGCGAACCCGCGACTCATCTACGTCCGCATCTCCGGATTCGGGCAGACCGGGCCCTATCGTGACCGCACCTCGTACGACCGCATCGGCCAGGCCATCGGCGGCCTCATCTACGTCACGGGAGAAGCGGATCAGCCTCCCGTCCATCCGGGATACATGCTCGGCGACTACGTCAGCGGCACCTTCGGGGCGCTCGCCATCCTTGCCGCCGTGTACCACCGCGACAACGCCGGGTGTGATGAGCCCCAGGTGGTCGACATTTCGCTGTACGAATCGATCTTCCGCTATTCCGGTCCGATGGCTGCTGAATACAGTCGAGAGGGCATCGTCCGGGAGCGTCGCGGTAACGTGCGTTCGTGGTCGATCCCCGGGGAGCAGTTCCTGACGAAGGATGGCCATTGGGTGCTGATCCTTGCCCTCAATCCCCAGATCTTCCAGCGGCTCTGTGACGCGATGGGGCTTCCCAGGCTGCCGGAAGACCCCAGGTTCCGCGATCACGAATCGCGGCTCGCGAACGAGGCCGAGCTCCACGGAATGATCCGCCAGTGGGTGAAGAACATGGACGCAACGGCGCTCTACTCGCTCCTCGATCAGTTCCGCGTCCCGTACGGCCCCGTGAACAGCATTGCCGACATCTTCGCGGACCCCCACTTCGCAGCCCGTGAGGACCTGGTCATGATCGACGACCCTCACGTCGGGCCGGTGATGACACCCGCGCCGTACCCTCGCCTTTCGCACGCATCCGGGCGCGTCTACGGCCCCGCGCCATCCGTCGGCCAGCACAATGATGAGATCTACCGCGGCCTCCTCGGCATGACCAGCGAAGAAATCGCCGCCCTCACGGACGCCGGGGTCATTTAGCGTTTCGAAGCACTTCAAGAACGACGCACACAAACCGTTGCGCCGTGCCCTCGTCGTTCGCTCACCCACTCTCCCGGAAACGGTCGAAGAGGACGTCGAGCAGGAACTTCGCGAACTCCGGGTCGCCGTTCAGGCGCTTGTAGAACTCGAAGTCGGTGTCGATCAGGTCCTCGATCCCGTCCCGCGCCTTCAGCTCGAACGTCAGCCGCGCGTTCTCCGGCGGGTTCGTGTTCACGGCCATGCGCAGCGAGGCGTCCTTGCCCAGGCGCTCTTCGAGCGTCCGCAGGAAGACCTTGTCCTCGTCCGCAAAGGTGGTGCCGAAGCGCTCGTTCAGCTCCAGGATGATCGCGGAGAGCGCTTCCAGGTCGCCGGCGAGGGCCGAGTACTCAGGTTTGGCCGCCATCGGGTCAAGCTCGCCTTTGCCGCGAGCGAGCTTGATCGCCCCCTCGCTCGTCTTCTGCAGGCGGTACGACTCGACGTCGA
>JAYUAG010000557.1:0-2860 GCA_043741475.1 Thermoflexaceae bacterium
ATTGACTGACAGATCGTTAGTGCTCATCGCTCACAGCTCACTGCTCATGGCTCACCGTTTCCGCGCGACCCAGACCTCTTCTGAGGGCCACTGGCGCGCCCAGTCGGGAGTGACGAAGCGGTAGGTGGTCTGCGCGCCTTCGGGCGCCTGGATCTCCACCAGGTCTTCGACCTCGAATCCGTTCACCCGCAGGAGGCGGAGCATGTCGCCGTGGTTCAGGTGGAACTCCACGGAGTCGTCGTCCGCGGCGCCGGGCCATTCGAAGCGATGCATGCCGAAGTAGGGGCGCAGGAGGTTCGTGCCTGCGGCTTCGTCGCCATCCGGCGTGAAGAGCATGAGAAGCGCGCCGTTGACTAGGAAAATGAGGCGGCCGCCTGGACGCAAGAGCCGGGCCGCTTCCGGGATCCAGCGATAGGGGTCACACCAGATGCTCGCGCCGTACTCGGAGATGGCGAGGTCGAAGCTGGCATCCGGGAGCGGCGCCGCTTCCGCATTGCCGTGGATGAGGGGGAACCGCAGCCCGTGCTCTTCTTGAAGGCGGCGCGCCGTCGCCAGCTGGGCCTGCGAGTTGTCGATTCCCGTGCAGCGTGCGCCCCGCCGCGCCAGCCACGCCGACACGTACCCGGCGCCGCAGCCCAACTCGATACAATCGAGTCCCTGGACGTCCGGCAGGATGCGGAGCTCGCTCTCGGCCAGGCGCCAGATCCCCCAGCGAGGCTCCTCGCGCCAGGCTCTCTCGCCACCCTCGGCGTAATCCTGCGCCCAGCGGTCCCACTGCGCGCGGTTGCGTCGGACGTGTTACGGAATCCGGGCCGCCACTTGGCTACAGCGCCCGGCCCGCTGCGACCGGCGCTAGTGTAGTGTCTCGTAAGTGTCATTAGCTTGTACAATCTCCCCATGGAGAGAGTGGGCATCAGTCTTTAACCAGAACCCGCGACCATTCACGTGGACCGCCTCCGTCGAGAAGATCGTGGAAAAGGTCGGCCGAGCTAAACAAGCGTTAGAGACAGTACACTAGCGCACTTGTACCATTCCGATGAAAACGAGGGAGCCCAGCCATGTGGCCGGGACCCGCCCGGAGCCGCTGACGCCGAACCGCACCGGCGGCCATCGGCAATGGAACCAGTACGGTGCGATGGATCCTAGCTGTTTCTTGTTGGGTCAGAGTCAGCGGGTGGCACGGTACTCGTAGAGGAAAGGCCCGAATCGAATCGAATCCCCCTCCCCCAGTGAGGTCCACCGCACCGTGGCGCCGTTGACGGCGGTGGTGCCCCCACCAAGATGGTGAAGCATCAACGTGCCGTCGCGCCACCAGAGTCGAGCGTGGTTAGATTCGACGCCCTCCACCTGGGGAAGTTGGATCTGTGCCTCGTGCGCCCAGCCGACGGTCACCGGCTGCCGCGTCAAGACAATTGAAGTCGGCGCGTTGCCCTCTCCATGACCCTGGAGGAGGATGAACGTCGCGACGGGCTCGACGCGTCGCGACCCTCTGGCGTCGTCCCGTGGCTCCGGCGGGTTGAACGAGTTGTCGTCTGGTATGGCGGATTGCGTCCGTCTCCGCCACATCAGCCCGCCCGCTCCCCCGGCCACGAGCAGCGCGGCGACGAGGAGCAGCGGGATCAGTAACGGCGGCGGCCCGGACCGTGAATTTACCTCGGCGGCGGGCGTTGGCTCTGGCGGGACCGCCGCTGTGCTTGCGGCCGCTGCCACCGTCGGCTGGGGCGATGTCGGCAGCGCCCGGGAGCTCACAAACGCGTACTCCGCCCGCGTCTCGCGACCCCCTTCTACAACGGTCACCACCATCGTCCGGGCGAGCGGCGCAGCCGGGGCCGAGCTCTTCAGCGCCACGACGAACTGTCCCTTGAGCGCCTCTTCGATTGCGGTATATCCGGCCTGGATGTCGGCGGCCGTGGGCGCGTCGAGATAGCGCCCGCCGGTCCGCGCCGCCAGTTCAGCAAGGTAGCTGCGGTCGCTCCCGGCGCCCAATCCGATGACATAGAAGATCGCACCACTCTGCGCGGCGCGAGTGAGCGATTCCTCTCGCGTCAGGCCGGAGACGTTCCCGAACTCTTCCCCATCGGAAAGCAGGATGACCAGCCGTCGCACGATGCCGGTCGCCGCGGCCACCCGGCCCGATTCTGCGACGGCCGCGTAGAGCGCCGTGTTCCCCTGCGCCTGCAACGTCGCAAGGACCGGCGCCACGAGCCCGTTGCCCTTGGCGACAGGCAGGATCACCTGTGCAGTGTCGGCGAACGCGATGAGCCCGACGCTGTCCGTCGGCCCGAGCCGGAGAGCGAGCCCTGCCAGTGCCTCCTTCGCCCTGACGATCTTTTCACCCGCCATGCTGCCGCTCGTGTCCAGGGCCAGGACCACGCTTGTCGGTATTGCGCCATCTTTCACGCGCGTCACTCGGTCCACCGCCACTGGCGCCCCGTTGTCGGTGACCGTCACCGTGTCAACGGACGGCAACGGCCGCCCTCCGGACTCGATCGAGACGATCGCCGTCAGTGTGGGGAAGTTGGCGTCGTCGACCGCCAGGATCTTGACCACGAGTCCGTCATCCGCGCCCACGGGCCTCGTCAATACTGTGAGCGCGAGCGTGACCACCACGCCAAGGGCGCCGGCCCGCGCCGCTCGAAGGCAAGGCCGCGGCGGCTTCACGGCTAACGCCCCATCACATAGACAGAATTGCTTGCGACAACGAGAAACAGCAACACGCCCAGATAGAGGAACGGCGTGAACGCGATTGCGTCTTTCCGCTTGCGCAGCCGCAACGTCAACGCAACCGTGGCGACAGCGAAGCCCAGGACGAAGGTCAATAGCAGCATGGGCACCGTCCCGGCCACCCCAACGAGCGCCC
>JAYUAG010000558.1:0-2852 GCA_043741475.1 Thermoflexaceae bacterium
GTCGGGTCGGGTGCGATGTCCTTCAAGAAGAGGACGCTCAGCCCGAGCGAGCCGGATGTGATGGACACGACCAGCTTCTCGTAATAGCTCCACTGCTCCTTGAGCGTTGTGAAGAGCTGGTTGCGGAAGTCCAGGTATTGCTGGCGCTCGGCGGGGGTCATGTCAGGCATCGGCGTCGTCCCGGTATCGGGGAATCGTTTAGTGGGCGCCCACGGGCGCTGCCGGCGCTGGTTGTGCGCCACGGACGAGGCGGCCAGGGAGCGCGCCCGTGTGTTCGCCGTCTTCGAACGTGACCTCACCGGACTTGATCGTGTAGCGGTACCCCTTCGCGCGCTGGAGAAGGCGCTTGCCGCCCGCGGGCAGGTCGTAGTGCATCTCCGGGCGCTCGAGTTCGAGGTTCTCGAAGTCGATCACGTTGATATCGGCGCGATAGCCGGGGGCGAGCACGCCACGGTCAAGCCAGCCAACGTGGCTGGCGGTGTCCTGCGTCTGGCGCTTCACGATGTGCTCCAGCGGCAGGCCGTCGTCGCCCTTGCGGTCACGGCTCCAGATCGTCAGGTTCGAGGTGGGGAAACTGGCGTCGCAGATGAGTCCGACGTGGGCGCCGCCATCGGAGAGGCCGGGGACGGTGCGCGCATGGGCGTTCATCTCCTTGACCGCGTCCAACGAGAACCCGGCGAAGTTCGAGAGCGGGTAGTAGAGCAGTTCGTGGCCGTCGTTCTCCATGATCGCATCGAAGACGACCTCGCCCACGGGGAGGTCGCGGCGGTCCGCCTCGGCGGCGAGGCTATCCGATTCGGCCGGCGCGTAGTTGGGCGGGTTGCCCATGCGGAACATCTTCGCGGGCGAGCGCATGGCGTTGGTCGGCCCGGACTGGCCGAGCGCTTCGTATTCGGAGACGATCCGTCGGCGCAGCTCTGAGACCCGCATGGCGGCGACCCGCTCGGCCAACGGCAGCTGCGCGATCGCCTTGTAGCTGGGGCAAGACAGGAACGGGTTGACCGTGCCCTCAAGGCCCATGAGTAGCCCGATCGGCCGCGCACAGACCTGGGCCTTCATGTCGACACCGTCGGCAGAGGCTTCGTCGATGTAGCGCATCACTTCGCGCCAACGATCCGGCGCGGCATCGGCCTGGGCCAGGCTCACGGAAAGCGGTCGGCCGCATTCCTCGGCCAGGCGGCGGAAGAGGCCGAGTTCGAAGGGGATGTCGCGGAAGTCGCTGACGAACTGGAAGACGCCCTTGCCCGTCTCCTTGAGCGCCTGGCCGATGCCGAGCAGTTCTTCCTGGGTAGCGGTAAGCGTGCCGATGCTCTGGCCCGTGCGCGAACGATGGTTGAACGTGCGCGAGCTGGCGAAGCCGACCGCGCCCGCGTTGAGCGCCTCTGCCGCGAGGTCGGCCATGCGCCGGATCTCCTCGGGCGTCGGGTCGATTTCGTGGTCCGCGCCGCGTTCGCCCATGACATAGGCGCGCAGGGCGGCGTGCGGGATCTGGGCGCCGATATCGACCGCGTGCGGCCGGCTATCCACCGAATCGAAGTACTCGGGCAGGGATTCCCAGTTCCACGGGAGGCCTTCGGAGAGAGCAGTTTCGGGGATGTCTTCCACGCCCTCCATGAGCGAGATGAGGAAGCCGTGCTTGTCCGGAGAGGCGGGGGCGAAGCCGACGCCGCAATTGCCCATGACGATCGAGGTTACGCCGTGCCAGCTTGAGGGGGCGAGGACGCCGTCCCAGGTGGCCTGGCCGTCATAGTGCGTGTGGATGTCGACGAAGCCGGGCGTGACGATGTGGCCGGTCGCGTCGATCTCGCGCCGGCCCCGGCCCTCGACCTTGCCGACGGCGGTGATGATGCCGTTATCGACGGCGAGGTCGGCGACAAAGCGGGGTGCTCCGGTGCCGTCAACGATAGTGCCGCCGCGAATGACAAGGTCGTGCATGGGGGAAGTCCTCGCTGTAATGGAATGAGGGCAATCTACTCCCTCGCCGGGGGCTTGTCTCGCTGCCCTGAGGAGACGGACGGAACGGCCCAGCCGGCGCGGTCCGCCGTGAACCTAACCGGCCCCCGGCTATACTCGAACGTGCGGCCCAGTCGTGGCGGCGAGGGGGAACACGTGGCGGGCACCATCATCGATATGCACATGCACACGACGAAGGGCGCCTCCGATTCCATGCTCAACCCCGACGACCTGGTCGTCGAAGCCGCCCGCGTCGGCCTCACGGGCGTGAACATTACCGAGCACGACCGCATGTGGGAATCGTGGGACCTCGCTCCCTTTCGCCAGAAGCATGAACACATGTTTGTGTCGAACGGCATGGAGGTGTCCACAGACATGGGCCACATCCTCGCCATCGGCCTGAAGGGTTACTCCACGGGCATTCGCCGCCTGGAAAAGCTGCGTGAAGTGGCGGACGAGGTCGGAGCCTTCCTCGTCGTTGCCCATCCTTTCCGGCATTTCTTCGACCCGGTGCACTTTAAGCGGGAGGGCAAGAAGCCGTTCGACCTGACGCCAGAACAGGCGGCGAAACTCCCCGTTTTCCAGCTCGTGCACGGCATCGAAGTGCTGAACGGTTGCAACACGCCGCGCGAGAACTACTTCGCGCTCCAGGTCGCCAAGACGCTCGGGAAGCCCGGAACGGGTGGCTCCGATTGCCACTCAACCCAGGGCATCGGATACTTCACCGCGGTCTTCGAAGAGACCCTGGAATCGCCTCAACAGATGGTGGAACAAATGCATAAGGGCCGCTTCTGGCCGCACCGGGGCCTTGCAGAGGGCAATCTCAACAACTACTGGGAAACGGCAGAGGCGATCCCCTTCTATGAGTAGTCACGCGGCCGCGAGCGCCACTCACGGCC
>JAYUAG010000559.1:0-6716 GCA_043741475.1 Thermoflexaceae bacterium
GACAGGCCGAGCCGCTCCCGCTGATCGGTCACTGACTGACCCCGGCGCGAGCCGTCCCGGAAGTGCGCGACGTTGACCGGTTCAAGAAACATGGCGAACTGCGAGTCTCGGGCCCCGTATCGCCGGGCGTAGGAAGCCGCATCCGGGCCGGGTACATGGATGGTGTCCACGCGAGGAAACAGCAGCCGTTTCGCGAGCTCCTTCGTCCCACGGCGCGGTCTCAATGTATCGAAGATTTTCATAACGTGAATGCCGACACTGGCGCCGCTGATTCTGGCGGCTATGATCCCAGCCACAAACGAAGAATTCTCGTAGAGGCTCATGTACACGTCGGGGCGCGCGCGCCGGACCTCGCGCACGGCGTTGACGAGCGAAGTGGCTCGCCCAATGCCGAGGTACCGATGCGGAAAGGCCCATGAGTCTTCCCTGACGCTCCAGCTCCGGTCCGGTTCGCGCTCCACATCGAACCACGCTTCGAGGTCGATGTTCTTGCGCTCAGAGATCCGATTGAACCGGTCGACCATATAGGGCGATGGGATGTTCGTACGGTACACAACGCGAGGCTTCATCGGCCAACTCCTCCGGCGTCGTCGGTGCCGCCGCGACTGCCTATCAGGTCAAGGATGCCGTCGCCGTATTCATCCCACGAGTGTCCTTCAGCGACCCGTCGCCGGGCCGCCGATGCCATCGACGCCCGCAACAGCGGATCCCCGGCGAGCATTTCGACTGCGCGAGAAAGCGCCTCGGCGTCGCCCGCTGGGACGACGACGCCATCCACGCCGTTGTCGATGAACTCACCTGCGCCACAGTGATCCGTGGTGATGGTGGGAAGGCCCGTCGCCATTGCCTCCAAGACGACGAGGGGACAAGCATCCTCGATCGACGGGAGGATGAAGATATCCGCGGACCTCATCATCGCCGCCACGCCTTCATGAACGGTGGCGCCCAGGTAGCGCACGTTTTCCGGAACACCGTCGCGCAGCACCTCGCGGCTGACCATCGGCCCGACGAGGATGAATTCAATGGGGTGAGCTGTGAGCAGCCGTGCTGCCCGCAGCAACGGGACGATTCCCTTGCGGTGCGAAATCTGTCCAACGAAGAGGCATCGTACACGAGAACGTCCCGGCGACGGCTCTCCAACGGCCGGGTGGAAGCCGGAAAGGTCGACGCCGTACGGTCGAAGCGCGATCCGCTGGTTGTCCACACCCAGTTCTACTAGCTGATTCGCAACGAATCGTGAGGGCACCAGGAGCAGGTCGGCTACGTCTATCTCTCTCTGGACGCGCGCCGCTACCGGTTCAGGGACTAGTTCTCGGTGCCCGTGACTGAGTCCGGCGAACTCGCGGAGGTAGCGGTTGTGATACTCGGGATGGCTATTGACGAAGTTGAGGACCGCAAACCTCGCCGATTTTCGCGCGGCTCCCAGCGTGTGTTCTGCGGACGCGAACATCGCCACCACAGCGCTGCCGCCATCCCGCGGCACGGCTTGCGCCACGTCACGATCGAAGAGGTCCTTGGAGCGATACATTAGCCGCGATGCGAGTGACTGGGCATGTGGTATGCGACGCGCGACGATGGCCGCGGCCTCCGCACCCCGTGCTTTCGTCGAAACGCGATCGTCGGGGATGCCGGTCAAGCGCCGTCGCGCTAGCTCCCCTTCAACACGCGAGCGCACCCGAGAGAACGGTATGACGCGTGCCCTGGGGACCAACTTTCCCGTATAGATTGTCGTGTACAGCCGCTGTAGCTCGCCGCGTCGGGCGGCGGCGCGGGCGATTGCAAGCACGGCCCCCTCCCGATACGGGGTCGCGATCAAGAGTCCCTTACCTCGCTCAGGCTCCCTCACGTCAGTCGCTCCCGAGGGCGACTCGTCGTACGAGGGATTGTGGCTCGTCCTGTTTCAGTGGCGCGGACGTGGCTGGCGCTCGCGACGAAGATCACAACCACAGGGAGGACCACAAACGCCATCCGGCTCAAGGTATCCACCGGCGAGTCCCGCACGCCGCCAATCATGAATGGCAGGCTCAGGGCATAGGCGACTCGCACGAGTATGTTCCCGCTATGGACCATAGTGTACTCGTAGACTGCCCGGCTCGCCAGGCCGAACAGCATCATTCCCAGCGCCACGCCGATGATGCCGCCATCGAGGAACAGCACGAGCAGCACTGAAAACTCCGGGTTGGCAATCTTCGCGGCGTATTCGGTTGGCCAGAGTTTCTGGATTACCTGTTCGCGCGGAGACAGAGGCTTCCCGTCCCAAGCGATCCGAGGTATCGGTCGCGTGAGCAAGTCACCCACGGTGGCTCGGCCCTTCATGTACGGGACCTCGTCGGGAATGCTCTGGAGCGCCGCCGCGAGCGCCGGGGCCATCTCGGCGTCGTTTCCCTGGGTAAGCGGGTCAAATACTGTGAGGGGTTGCCGGAAGAGCCCTTGAGCACTTTCCGCCAGCGATGGCTCGTCGCGTCCCGCGTTCCGCGTCGTGAGCAGCAGCGAAGACCCGAATAGCGCGATACCGAGGAGGAGGGCGACCGCCCAGAGGCGAGGGCGGGTCCCTCGCGAAAGATAGAAGTAGACCACCCCGCCACCAAACAGCGGCAGCAGGGTGGTCCTGGACCCCGCGGGAACAGTCAGTCCGAGGAGAAGCGCCCATGCGAGCACCGCTAGCGTCGCCGCTACCCCGGCCCGACGCTCGCGGGCAATAGCGAACAGCGCCAGGCAAGCCGGCACCAGCAACAATGGCGCTATGGAAAGATAGCTCGTTGTGCCTCGGACAATGCGTGTGCCTTCGAGAGAGCGGCCTTGAACTAGCAGGCCGATGCCGCCGAACCCGACCGTTGAGTACACGAACAGCGCAAACAAGCCGAGGCTTAAACCGACGAGCGCAAAGCTCGCCGCCACAAGGGTGTCTGTGCTGAAGGACCGCGGCGGCGCTGCGATACTCGAGGCAATGTGACGCCCGAGGGGCATCGAATATCCGAACACGTATCCGATCGCCCCCAAAAGAGCAAGAGCAAGCATCTGGTCGAAGGACTCTCGGACGTTGATTACCCTCGTTACTCTGACATAATCAAAATCGTGCGCGGTGAGCATGGCCGCCGGGCGCACCACGAACATGGCCCCCCAGGCCGCGGCGAAAAGATATATCGGTTCGAATACATCAACCCTCTTTGCCGCGACCCTCCAAACGATTGGGCCCAGAAGCACCGTCGCAATTGCGATTAGCAGGACGCCACTTGGGGTCGCTTCCAGGGCCGAGGAAACAGCCCCGGCGATGACCGCCAGGGTTGCGGCGGCGACGACAGCGGAGAAGCGGTAGCTCATCGCTGGACGTTTGTCCAGGGTCCAGCGAGACCGGACCGTAGGCCTCGCCGAACGCTTACTCGAAGTTTCCAAGGGGCCCCTCCACTAGCACGAACGAGGCGACATCCTCGCTCCGATGGCGATCATCGGCCACTGCGTCGCGATGCGCGACGTGGAGAATTGCACTGAGGTGCTTTCTCAAAGACCGCCTTCGGCCGCCATCCTCGCCCTCTTCACGGCCACCTGTCGCCAGGCGAGCTGTCGGCGACTATCCAGACTGCCACCAAACACGACCGGCCGACGAGCTGACGGTAGTAGCGTCACGCCGGCGAGTCGGAAGCCGACCGTGAGGGCCTTGTGCCGCCACTTGAGCCGCCCAGCCGCCGGCACCCCGTACATCTGTACCAGGCGCTCGGCGTCTGCCTCTGCGAGGTCAAGCCGGGTGTACGACTTCCGCGCGAGGTGGTGGCGGTCTATCGCCACTATCCGATTGAGCCTCTTGGCCTGGTGATTCTTTCCGAGCCGGAGCCACAGTTCGCGGTCCATGGCGTAGTCAAACGATTCATCCGCGAACAACCCGGTAATGGCTGACCGCCGGACGAATGCGGTCGGCTGGGCGATGAAGTTGAATCGCCGCAACAGGCCATAGTGGAAGGGCGGCGCCCACATTAACTGGAGGATCAGCCCGTCCGCATTCACGAGTGCCCCATGTCCATAGACCAGGTCCACTTTCGGGTGTGTTGCGAAGACTGCAACCGCCGCGGCGACCGCTTCAGTGTCGAAGTAGGCATCGTCTGAATTCAGCCAGCCGATGATTTCCCCGGTGCTCCGCGCGAACCCTTTGTTCAACGCATGAGATTGCCCACGATCCGGCTGACTGCGCCACTGAACGGCGCGCTCGGCGCTGCTGAGGATTTCAAGCGAGCCGTCAGTGGAGCCACCGTCCATGACGATGTGCTCGATGTTTGGGTAGGACTGTGCGGCGACGGAGCGGAGGTTGTCGCCCAGCCAGCGCGACTGATTGAACGACGGCGTGAGGATCGAGACGAGCGGGTCAGGCACCTTCACCCCCTGGCAAGAACAGGTAGTTCCACGGCATGAAGCCGGGCGGCTGACTGAGAAGGTATCCGTAACGGCCGAGCCAGTCAGTTAGACGCCCGAGGTGTTCGATGGTGTTGGCCTCGATCAGGATCGCCGGCATGCATGCTTCGATAACGGAGCGCGCGCCACTAAGGACCTCAACCTCCGCTCCCTCAACATCGACCTTGACGACAGATACCCGGGGACGGCCCAGCTCCTCCCAGACTTTGTCGACGGTCACCGAGGGCACCCGGACCACAGCGCCGGTGGCGCGGCCCAGAAAGACCTCGGCGGTGGACGCGAACGCGGTATCGCTTGCCAATCTCAGTTCGATCTCGCCCCCCTCGCGGCTGGCGGCCGCACGCAGGAGATGGACGTTTCCAACACCGTTCCGTTCAAGGTTTCGGCGCAACCGCTCGGCGTTGTCGGAGAGCGGCTCGAAGGCGACTACCATGCCGGTAATCCCGACGGCGCGCGCGAGAGGGATCGAAAAGAGACCGACATGTGCCCCCACGTCCAACGCCGCCGTACCTGCCACTGCGTGCTCGCAGGCGCACTCGATCTCCGCACGCTCGAACGCCCCTCGCATGAGGTAGGAAAGTCCGACTGATTCTCGATGCTGAAGAAGGACCGTGTCTTTGGGCCCGATGGGGGCGTGGAACATCGCCGGAGGGGCCGGGAGACAAGGCACTAGCAGCCGCCGCGTGAGGAAACCTTTGCCCCTTGGCCACGGCGAATGCATCAAATACTGTCGCAGGGGCCAGACAAGAGCCCAGACGACGGGGAAGAAACGCATTCTGCGGGAGGAGACCAGTTGGAGCTCTCCAGCGAGCACTATGAGCCTCCCGCGGAGGTTCGGACACCCAGGCGGGTGCGCTTGGCGGCGTTCGCGCCGGCCGGCCGGCCGCCGCGGCTTGCACGCACAACCAGGCCGCCCGCTACCGCGACGTTGGCAGCATCGCGCGCGGTGGAGGCAACCGCCGCGCCGTTGGCTCCAAAACTGGGATCCAAAGACAGGTGGAGGGCGATGCTTACCAGCAAGGCGGCCGCGAAAGCGCGAGTCGTATCGCCAGCACGCCCGGTGGCGCCCAGGAAGGCAAGGAGAGGCGCCCCGATGGCGGCAATGGGCATCGACCAGACCAGCACGCGGGCTGGGGTCGCGGCGCTGGAGTAGTCCAGGCCAAGCGAGAGCCGTATGGCCTCGGGCGCGAGGATGGCCGCCATGACCGCAATTGGGACCGTCGCCATAAGCCCGGCGGCGATGAAACGTAGAAGGAGCTTCCGGACCTCCGCGGGCCCGTCCTCACCGGCCCAGGCTCTGGCCATCACCGGGAATGCTACGGCTCCAACCATAGACGGAATCAGGTAGGACACGTCTTGGATGCGGGAGGCTGGCGCGTATGCGGAGACCTGAGCGGCAGACGTTAAGGCCGCGACGACGACGATATCAAGGCGGTTGTAGGCCATGGACAGGAGCCCGTTTGCCGCGAAGGGCAGAGCAGCTCGCAGGACTAGAGGCGCCTCGTCAGTCCGCCGCCCCCGGAAGTCACGCTGGCTGCGCCAAAGGAATGCCAAGGCGAGGAGAAGAGTGAGAGCTTCTCCCATCGTCAGCGCTGCGCTGACGACCGCAAGACCATGGTTGCTGCCCAACCAGCTGAATGCCCCGAACACGAGTCCCGCGGTCAGCAAGCGGCCGGCCGTTTGGGCGACGCTTGCAGAGCCGAACCCAAGCCCGGCGCGCAGGAGGGCGACCGGTACCATTGACGCGCTGATGAGACAGGATCCAGCCGCGAAGCCGATTAGGGCAGGGATCGAGACCACCCCCAACGAGCCGAGGACGGCGCTCCCCACCAGGAAAGTGATCACCCAAAGCGGGAACGTTCGGAGCCGCGCTCGAGCCGCCGATCCGATGGCGCCGCGGGACGAGGCGCGACCGGCGGCAACTTCGCGAGTAAGCAGCGTCGAAAATCCGAAGTCCCACATCCCCGCGGCTACCACGGCCACAGCCGATAGTCCGACGAATCCCACGAAGTCTTCCGGTCCAAGAGATCGCGCAACAAGGAGGGTCGTCGCAAGGACTGCCGCCTTGGACAGGATCTCGCCCCCTCCCGTCCAAAGTACGGCGCGGCCGAGCATCGGCAAGGTGGAGGCATCGGGATGGCGGGTGTCGACAGGACGGCTCACTGTTTTGTTCCGAGTACAAACAAGCAGTCCCCCTGTCCAGACAGGTCCAGCACGCGGAAGAACGGTGCGATGGCGACCCGAACCAAGGGGTGTGGCTGCCAGTTACGCGCGGGCAGAGTCCGCCCGCTCCGCTGGCTCCGCTGCCGGCTGGC
>JAYUAG010000560.1:0-2842 GCA_043741475.1 Thermoflexaceae bacterium
GTGGGCGCGACAATCACCAGAAGTCAAGTTCTATCGGCGCCAGCAGCCACCCGCTACAGCGCGATCAGCTCCGTCTCCACCGCAAGCACCTCCACATCCAGGCGCAGCTCCTCGACCGCGCTCGCGATCGTCGCCAGCTGCCGGTCCGCATGGGCCGAATCGTTCGAGACGACGCAAGCCGCGATCGTCGCGCGCGAAGGCGCGTCGAGGTCGTCGACCTCCGCCACCGCGGCGTTGAACCGCAGGCGTAGCCGCTCCACGAGCGACTTCACGATCGCGCGCTTCTCCTTGAGCGTCTCCGCCGGCACGGCGAGGCGGATACGGAGGACACCGATAGTTGTTGCCATCTTGCATCGTCGGGCCGTGGCGTAGATTTGCGGGCTCTGCGCCCGCCTGCCCGGCCTCAGAGGGATTCAGAAAACTCCGCTGCCGGCTCTGCGGGCAGCGGCGGAAGGTCGCGCGGGCTCTGAATGCCGAAGTACTCGAGGAAGCGGAGGGTCGTGCGGTAGAGTTTCGCCCGCCCCGGGCCGTCCGACTGGCCAGCCTCTTCCAGGAGCCCTCTCGCCTCGAGCGTTGCCACGAGCCGATCGCTGTTCACGCCCCGGATCGCCTCCACCTCTGAGCGCGCGCAGGGCTGACGGTAGGCGACGATCGTAAGCACCTCTAGCGCTGCCCGCGAAAGCCGCTGCCCCGGCGCCTGACCAAGGAAGCGGTTTACGAACGGCGCATAGGCGGGCGCCGTCACCAGCTGATAAGAATGCCCATCCTCCATCAGCCGCAGCCCACGCGCTTCGTAGTCGTCCGCCAGGCGGCCCAGCGCCTTTCGCGTCGCCGATTCGCTCACGCCCGCAGCGGCCGCCAGCGCGGCCACACCCTGGGGCTCGTCCGTTACGAAGAGGATCGCTTCCAGCACCCAGGGGAGTTCCGCCACCGGCGGCGGCGCGAGTTCAGTGTCGGTCATGCCCGCCCATCGTCGCGCGTCCGGCGCTCACGGTCTCGCCCTGGCGTTCGGCCGGGAATGGCAACGCCGGCCGGCAGACTTTCCTTCGAATGTGACCCACGATACATGCGCGCTCGCTACGACGATCTATTATGACCCACTGGCGCCACGGGTGAACGGGCGAGCGCTCGAAATCTGGGCCAGCGAAGGACACGGACATGGGGACGAAGAAGCAGGCGGAAGACAAGGCACAGCCCGCCGAGCGGCTGGCCGACCTTGACCTCGACGCCCAGACGGTCAGCGACCTCGAACCTGCGGGAAAGGAAGCGCTCGTCAGGGGTGGTGCGGCTAACAAGACGGACGTCGGGGTGTGCCCGCAGCCTTCGACCATCTGTGTGCTGCGTCCATGACCGATCGCGCCCCCCGTGAGAGCGCCCTCGCCGCGGCGATTGGCACGCTCGGTATCTGGGACGCAGGCATCTGCTTCCAGCCCGCAGCCGAGGCCGGGGTGATCGCGCGCGAGCTCGAAGCGGCGGGATACGGCGCCTCCTGGCTGCACGAAGGCGGCCACGACGCCTTCGCCTTCGCTGGCCTCCTCCTCGCGGCCACCACACGGCTGGCCGTGGGCACGAGCATCGTCAGCATCTGGAATCACGAACCGGGGCGGATGGCGGCCGCCGCCCGCACCCTCGGCGACGCTTACCCGGGACGCTTCGTGCTTGGCATCGGCACATCGCACCAGGGGGCAAAGTCGTGGCACGGCCGGGGCTACGACAAGCCGCTCACCGACATGACCGAGTACCTCGACGCCATGGACGAGGCGGACTGGTACGGCCCTCGCCCGGACCCGCCCGTGCCGCGCATGATCGCCGCCCTCGGCCCGAAAATGCTCGACCTGACGCGGCGGCGGACGCGCGGCGCCATCCCCTACCTCGTGCCCGTCGAACACACGCGTTTTGCCCGCGAACGGCTCGGCCCGGACCCGGTGCTCGCCGTCCACCAGGCGGTCGTGATCGGCCAGGGCACGGAGAAGGCGCGCGAGCTGGCGCGCGAACACGTCAGCCGCTACCTGCAGACGGTGAACTACCCCAACAACCTTCGCCGCCTCGGCTACAGCGAAGCGGACCTGGCGGACGGCGGCAGCGAGCGCCTGCTCGAAGCGCTCGTCGCCTGGGGCGACGCCGCGGACGTCGCCGTGCGCGTCCAGGCGCATCTCGCCGCCGGCGCCGACCACGTGTGCGTCAACCCGCTGACCCCGGATTTCCCTACCGTCCCGGTGGCGGCCCTCGAAGAACTCGCGGTAAATGTCTTGAAAGTGTGATGCAGGATACACACGGCGCCCGTGGCCACGATGTAGAATGACGCGCATTGGTGAGATCCGATCAACGGACTCTGCCAACGCACAAGCGCCCCAAGGAGGCATGACATGACCACACGCAAGGAACAGAAGGCGAAGGCACAGCCGCCCGAACAGCGCGACGACCTCGCGCTCGATGCGGAGACGGTGAAGGACCTCGAGCCGCACGAGAAGGCCGGGCGTGTGCGCGGCGGCGGACCAAAGTCCCGAGACGCAGCCTGCTCCGACGTCCGCCTGAAGGAGTCGGTCAAGACGCTGACTGGCGCCCTGGCGCGACTCCGCCTCCTCCGGATCGGGTAGCGCGGCTTGCTTGGCGAAGACGCGACCGCACGGCTCTCGCAGGTCCGCGGTGTCTCGTGGACCTGGCGCGACGACGCGCCCGATGACGCAAAGGAGTTGCCGGGCATGGGCGTCATCGCCCAGGAGGTGGAGAAGGTTTTCCCGGAGCTCGTGACCACCGGGCCGGACGGGATCAAGCGCGTCTTTTACATGGGCCTGATCGGCCCGATGATCGAGGCGATCAAGGAACTCGACGACCGCGTCCG
>JAYUAG010000561.1:0-6703 GCA_043741475.1 Thermoflexaceae bacterium
ACCGTCCAGGCGGCGCCTTCACGGGCAACGCGCTCAGCGGCGGCCGCGGTGGGCGCGATAGCGAGCAGCCGTGCCGTGGGGATCTCTCGCCCCTCGAGCGAGTGGCCGTTCTCGGCCAGCGTCCGGCCGTAGAGTTCGCGCTTGCGGCCGATCTCTGCGTGGCTGGCGTGCGGGTCCATGAGGATCGTCTGGCCCGCCTTCGCCGCCCGCACGATCGCCTCCGGTGATGTGGCCGCCATCCAGTATGGCGGGTGCGGCTGCTGGAGCGGCTGAGGCAGCACCTGCACACCCTCGAATTGCCAGAACTTGCCCTCGTAGGTCAGCCGCTCCTCCGTCCAGGCCTTCAAGACGATTTCGACGCACTCGCGGAACCGGTCCGCGCTCTCTTCCACGGGGACCCCGAACGCCCGGAACTCCGTCTGGTCGAAACCGCGGCCCGCCCCCCAGTTCAGCCGACCGCCGCTCAAGATGTCGAGCATCGCCAGCTCTTCGGCCAGCCTCAGCGGGTGATAGAACGCCGCCAACGTGACCGCCGTGCCGATGCGCAGGTTCTTCGTCCGCGCGGCGATGTGTGTGCCCATGGTCACGACCGAGGGGCAGACGCTGTAGGTGTTGAAGTGGTGTTCGGCCAGCCAGACGGCGTCGTAGCCGCCCTCGTCCATCACGTCGATGCGCTGGAGTGCCCGCTCATACACCGTCGTCAGCGGGACGCGCCGGTTCCACGAAAAGAACTGCAGAACGCCGAATTTCATGTCTCGCCGACGATACCCGCCGTCCAGCTCGCGGGCCACCCGCGGCACGCGCGGCGCCAGCGGATCAGCCGTAGCGCGCGCGGTTCCCGACTGTGCGAGGGTCACCAGCGTGCGCCGTCCGTCAGTCCTCGGCGAAGACGTCCGCCACCGGAAGTGCAAACCCCTCCACCGCGAACCCCGCGTCGCCGCTCGTGAGCGTGTCCCCGTCGCGGTACACGTGCGCCGCGCCGCCGGCGTGGAAGACTGTCACCGAGCGTTGCGGCGGCCGCACCACCCAGACGCGCTCCGTCCCCGCCTCCAGGTACTCGTCCGCCTTCGACGCAACCTCCCGGTCAGTGTCGTTCGGCGATACCACTTCGACCGCGAGCGTCGGCGGTCCGCTGATGGCCTTACGCTTGTCCCGGTTGGGGTCGAGCCGTGAGTTGGCCGTGAACGAGGCGTCCGGGCAAACCATACGGTCCGGGTTGCGGCGGATGATGAATCCCATGTCCATCCGAATGATCCCCAGCCTGAGGGGTCGTGCGTACGCTCGAAGAGCGGCACTCACGTTCATCGCCGACTGGCTGTGCTCGTCGCCAGGATGGGACATGACAACGATCCTCCCGTCGAGCAGTTCCCGCTTCCGCCCCTCAGCGTCCTTCGGCATGTCGGCCAGCTCGTCGGCGGTGACCAGTCTCTCGGCAATGACAGGTGCGGCCATGCCCCCAGTATAGCTCGCCCGCCGTAGACGAGCCGGCCATTCGCGGTTGGCCGTTTGGCCGTGGGTGCGGTTTCACGGTTTTGCAGGAGCGGCGCAGGTCCCTCTTGGGTCGGCGGGCTTCGAAGCTGCACCGTCCGAACCGCGCGCGTCGCAAGCGGGTTGTAGCGACTATGCCCGGCGACGGGACCGACCGCCTTCCGGCCGCCGTGTGACACAACCCGCTCCGTGACGGTCGCGGTTCGGACTGGTCGGCGGACGGCCCGATTCCATGCGAAACCCTGAACCGCACCCAAAGCCATCGCACGATGGACGCAGGCGCGATATACTACTTTGGGTAAGGCGCCGTGGCGCGCCTGCCCAGTCACTCCGGGACGGGGCCCATGGATCGCTCACGGTTCAACCGCTTTGTCAATCAGCCGCTGCGAGAGTTTCCGTTGGCGGCGCCGCTCTTTGTTTCGCCTGGCCAGAGCGTAAGGACGGCCGTCGCAGGGATGCAACGGGCGAACGGCTCGTGCGTCTTGATCGGGACGGCCGCCGCCATCACCGGCATCTTCACGGAGCGCGATGTGTTGACGAAGTGTATGGGCGACGGCTTCGACTGGGACCAGCCGTTGGACCAGAGCCCGGTGGTGACGCGCGAACCGCGCACGATCGCCTCCGAGCGGACGGTGGCGGAAGCGATCGCCAGCTTCCAGCTCCACGGTTATCGCACGCTCCCCGTCGTGAACGGCAGCGAGGTGCTTGGACTCGTGCGGGTGGAGGATGTCCTCCATCACCTCGCCGAGGCGTTTCCGGAAGAACTTCTGAATCTCCCTCCTCGCCCTCACCAGGTGATGGAGAAACAAGAGGGTGGTTGAACGGCCAATGACGACAGCAGCAACCCTGGACAGGCCGCCGATGGCGGTCGAAGCACTCGAACGCGTGACCATCCGCTTTGCCGGCGACTCCGGCGACGGTATGCAACTCACGGGCAACCAGTTTACGAAGACGGCCGCGATATTTGGTAATGATCTGGCGACGCTGCCGGACTTCCCTGCGGAAATCCGCGCCCCCACAGGTTCGCTGCCGGGCGTGTCAGGCTTCCAGCTCTCCTTTGCAAGCACCGACATTCATACGCCCGGCGACCAGCCGGATGTGCTCATCGCCATGAACCCGGCGGCGCTCAAGACGAACGTCGGCGACCTGCGCGAAGGCGGCCTGCTCATCGTGGATGAGGCGGAGTTCAACCCCGTCAACCTGAAGAAGGCGGCCTACGCGGCGAACCCACTCGGCGATGGTTCGCTCGCGAGGTATCAGCTGGTCAAGGTGGACATCACCCGTCAGAACGAGCTTGCCCTCGAAGGTTCGCCGCTGAACAGCAAGGATCGCTTCCGTTCCCGGAACTTCTACGCCCTCGGGCTCGTCCTCTGGCTCTATGGCCGCAGCCTCGAACCCACGGAGAAGTGGGCAATCGACCAGTTCAAGCGGAGGCCAGATGTCCTCGATGCGAACCTCAAGGCGCTGACCGCGGGATACCACTTCGGCGAGACCGCGGAACTCTTCCACACGCGTTACGAGGTGGCGCCAGCGAAGGTCGCGCCCGGCCTCTATCGCCACATTGCGGGGAACGAAGCGACGGCGCTCGGCTTCGTGGCCGCATCCGTCCTCTCCGGCCTGCCGCTGTTCTATGGCAGCTACCCGATCACGCCCGCATCGGACATCCTTCACGAGCTCTCCAAACACAAGGCCTTCGGCGTCAAGACCTTCCAGGCGGAGGACGAGATCGCCGCCGTCGGGGCCGCCATCGGCGCCGCCTATGGCGGCTCACTCGGCCTCACCGGCACGAGCGGCCCCGGCCTCGCGCTGAAGAGCGAAGCGATCAACCTCGCCGTGATGACGGAGCTGCCCCTCGTTATCGTCGATGTGCAGCGCTCCGGCCCGAGCACGGGGATGCCGACGAAGACGGAGCAGTCGGACCTGTTGCAGGCGATGTACGGGCGCAATGGTGACTCGCAGGTCGTGATCCTCGCCCCGGCCACACCGGCAGATTGCTTCTTCATGGCGATCGAAGCGTTCCGCATCGCCTTGAAGTACATGGTACCGGTCATCTACATGAGCGACGGATACCTGGCGAACGGCTCCGAGCCGTGGAAGGTGCCGGACTTCAGCGCCATCCCGAAGATCGAATGGAAGTACGCCACGAAGCCCGCCGGCGACTTCAACCCCTACCAGCGGGACCCCCAGACGATGGCGCGCCCATGGGCTGTCCCCGGCCAGGCCGGCCTCGAACACCGCATCGGCGGTATCGAGAAGTCGAGCGAAACGGGCGACATCAGCTACGATCCCGGAAACCATCATCGCATGACCCTCGCGCGCGCCGACCGTGTCCAGGGGATCGCCCAGGACATTCCCCTGCTGAAGGTCAGCGGCCCGGAAAAGGGGGACGTGCTGGTGGTGGGCTGGGGCGGGACCTATGGCGCCATCACGAGCGCAACGGAACTGGCGCGTGCTGAGGGGAAGAGCGTCGCCTCGCTCCAAATCCGCCACCTCAATCCCTTCCCTTCGAACCTCGGCGAGATCCTCGGCAACTACAAGAAGGTACTCGTCCCCGAGCTGAACATGGGGAACCTCGTGTGGATGCTGCGGGCGAAGTATTTGGTGGACGCCGTGGGCTTCAACAAAGTCGCCGGCCAACCGTTTAAAATCAAGGAAATCGCAGCGAAGATCGACGAGCTGCTCGGGCTGCGCGGGCCTTACGAATTCGAATTCTCGGCGCCATCGGCGCTCGCAGGAGGCTAATCGATGGCCACGACATACTCAGTCCCGATCGCCAACGGCCATGGCAACGGCCAGCTGATCGGCGACGACCTTCCGGTCTACACCCGCAAGGACTTCGTCTCCGACCAGGAAGTGCGCTGGTGCCCCGGCTGCGGGGACTACTCGATCCTCGCGCAGATGCAGAAGATGCTGCCGGACCTGGGTGTACGGCGGGAGAACCTGGTGTTCGTGAGCGGGATCGGCTGTTCCAGCCGCTTCCCCTACTACATCGAGAGCTACGGCTTCCACAGCATCCACGGCCGCGCGCTAACGCTGGCAAGCGGCCTCAAGGTCTCGCGGCCCGAACTCAAGATCTTCGTGATCACGGGCGACGGGGACGGACTCAGCATCGGCGGCAACCACCTCCTCCATGCCATGCGGCGGAACCTGGACCTCACGGTCGTGCTGTTTAACAACCGCATTTACGGCCTCACCAAGGGCCAGTTCTCGCCTACCTCCGAGATGGGGAAGGTGACGAAGTCTTCGCCGTATGGGACAACGGAGGCGCCGCTTAACCCCATCCGGATCGCGCTCGCCGCGGGCGCGAGCTTCGTCGCGCGGACGCTGGACCGGGACATCAAGCACCTTGAGGAGACGCTGCGCCGCGCCTCAGACCACAAAGGCATCTCGTTCGTCGAGGTCTACCAGAACTGCAACGTCTTCAACGACGGCGCGTTCGCGGGCTTCTATGACAAGGAGGTGCGCCAGGACAAGATGGTCTACCTGGAGGACGGGAAGCCGCTGCGCTTCGGCGCGAAGCACGAGCACGGCATCCGCCTGAACGGCTTCGCGCCGGAGATCGTGTTCAACGCCGACGGTGACAACGGTCTGATCGTCCACGACGTCAAGGCCAACCCGGCCCTGGCGAACATCCTCGTGGGCATGGACTACCCGGACTTCCCGGTGCCCGTGGGTGTCTTCCGCTCGGTCGATGCCCCGGTTTTCGAAGACCTTGTCACCGCCCAGGTCGAGAGCGCCCGCGCGAAGGGCACGCCGGACTTCCAGGAGCTCCTCGCAGGCAACGACACCTGGGTGGTGGACTGAGGCGCGTCTTCGTTTTTCAGGGGTTGTAAACAGCAGGGCCGGGCCGCACACTTTGCCGCCTGCACGGCCTGCGGCGTCGACCGCCGTATCGGGAGGTAGTAACCATGGCAGATAGTCCGCGAGACGTGATCTCCTGCCCGTTCTGTGGCGCCGACGTGATCCGCGGCTCCGATTCTTGCGATGGCTGCGGCCGCGAATTGGCGGGCATCGATCTCCCCGAATCAGCATTGAACATCGGTGAATCGCACTTCGCCGTCTCGCTGTCAGAGGTGCGCACCTCCAAGCCATCGACGGTCGCCGCGGACGCGACGGTCGCGCAGGCGGTGGCGGCTGTAGCGGCCGATGCAAACGGCGCGGCCGTGGTCGTCGAAGGGCACCGCGTCATTGGCATTTTCACGGAGCGGGACGTGCTCAAGAAAGTCGCCGGGAAGCCCGCCGTCCTCAGTGAACCAGTGACGAAATACATGACTCCTGACCCCGTGTTGCTTCGGGAAGACGACACGATGGCGACGGCGCTGCACAAGATGGGCTCCGGCAACTTCCGCCACATCCCGCTCGCACGAGACGGACAGCTGGTGGCGATGGTGAGTGCGCGGGACATCCTCAACTGGCTTCTGACGCGCTACTTCGAGTAGCCAACTGGCGACCTGGGAGCCATAGCCGGGCTGGTTCGCGTCATCGGGCGAGGGCCCTCCCTGGCGGTCGGGCTAAGGATGAGCCAGGACGAAGGATCAGCGGTGGCCAGCCGGTCGACGGGTTCCCCGCGGGTGCTTGCCCGGCCGAGCGATTCAGCGGTGGCCGAGAGCGGCAGCACGTTCGCCGCGCCGCGGTAGGCGAGAGCTGTCCCGAGCCGCGCTCAGGTCTAACGGGTAGAGCGAGACCGTTGCAAGGCCGGATGACGGCCACGTGAGCACCAACTCGGGCGCGGCGAGCGCACACTCCTGGAGGTGTCCCCAGAGGTGGACGGCGAGCCGCGCACATCAGGGACTATTCCCTCGAGGCGCGCATCGTAGATCTCTTCCGCCCAACGCACGGCCCGGCGACTGTGGCCGGGTCGGCCGGACTGGCCGGCGCCGCGGCAAGACTCGAGCGCCGCGAGCAGAGAAACGGCGCGCACGTCGAGGTAGGGAGTGGCCAACTCCAGCCAGGGCAGGGCACGGTCGAGGGCACTCTCGCAGGCCTCATCGGAGAATGCGCCGGCGCCAGCAGCGAGCGCGTGGCAAGCGCGCGCGAGCCAGGGACCAGTGGGCTGTGCGGAGGTTGGGCCGGCAAGGTTCTTCGTCCCGTCCCAGTCGTTGAGGAAGTTCACGAACCAGCCCTCAGGCGTCTGCATGGCGCGGACGAACGCCAGGGTTTCGCGGGCGCCACGCCGGGCCCACTTGACCCGGTGGTTTCGCCAAATCGCCAGGTA
>JAYUAG010000562.1:0-2839 GCA_043741475.1 Thermoflexaceae bacterium
GGCGGGGTTATGGGGGCCAACCTCAAAAGGGGCGGCTACCCGGCGCCGGAAGGGAGCGTGCACGGCACAACGACAATGAATCGCCAGACACCAGTTGTCGGGGTTTGTCAGGCCTCGAACCGGCCGGCTCATCGCCGGAGCGTCACAGTTCAAAGGGAGAGAACCCGGTAATGCGTAAAATTTTCGGCGGCGCGATGCTCTTTTCGGTCATCGGCGCTGTAGTCCTCGGTGGATCGCTCGCGTGGTCGGCTACCAAGAACACCGGCGAGAACCAGATCACCGTCGGTACGATCGACTTCTCGATCAGCTACTTCCAGCTTGCGTCGCTGCTCGGCCCTAACGGCACCAGCACGCAGGTCGGCGGCGGCCAGATCAACAACACCGGCACCTTCAACCTCGTGTGGGACTCCGGCGCCGTCTTCATCATCAACGTCACCCCGGGCAATGGAAACTCCTGCGGCGTCCAGAACTTCTCTGGCACCGTGAATCCCGTGCTCGCGTTGGCGCAGAGTCCGATTGGCCAGCCGATCCCGCCCGGCGCCAACAATGTTGACGGTTACGTCGTCAACATTGCTACCGCCCTCAACGCTCAGGTCGCCTGCCAGGGCGCCGCTGTCAGCTACGTCGTTGCTATCACCATGAAGACCGACGGCAACTAGCCAAACGCCCGGTCGCAAGACCACTCCAGGAGGACGGTGGCTCGCAAGGGCCACCGTCCTTTCTCTTTGCAGCGTCGAGCCCGGACCTCGACGGTCGCGGAGCGGGCCGCGGAACGATGCCAGGAGGCAGGCCCCGGTCCGCATCTCTGGTGGCCCGGTCGGTGGATACCGCCCGCTTGGTCACGCGCGCGGTTCGGATGACCGGCCGCGGGGAGCGGCGTAACCGTTCCTCGGGTTCGCCTCCCATCCGTACCGCGAAGGTCACTGAGCGCCTCTTACGCGACCAACGCTAGATTGCGAGGCCCTCCTTGAATAGGACGCCTCGTTGCGGAGGGCTCGCCGCGATCGCGGCATGGAATCACGCGGTATCCGTGGAGCGAGACGGAGTTGGCGGAGGCGGTCGCGTTTCGTCGTGGACGGCCAGGATGCGCCGCTGGGGTGATTGGGAACGTGAGGCGGGAGAGCCGTGGTGTATGGCGCTCCCTAACGGTCGCGGTGCGGTCCAGGGGGCGCGTGGCGGGCGAGTGGTGGTGCGGAGGCGCTCCTTAATGGTCGCGGTGCGGATAGCACGCGCGCAGGCTGAGATCCCGCCCTAACCCTCCCCGCCGGGGAGAGGACCGACCGGCCTGAGGTTCAGACAGGATTCACAGCGGTTGACATCGTTGCCGCAAAAGTAGCAGAGTGAATCACGAGGGCCAGCCGCCGGAGCTGGCCATGCGTTCGCATCGGGCGGAGGGATTCGACTGGCCAGCACAAACGCCAAGGCGCGCCTGCAGGTTGATCGCCAAACATGAGACTGAGACTGCCACAGCTGGTTTCGCAGATCGTCGCCGGGGTGGCCGGACTCGGCGCCGGGCTTGCCTTGGGCGCGGCGATCGTGGCTGCTATCGCGACGCTGTTCCTCAACTATCACGTCGTTACTGTGAACTCCGGAAGTATGGACCCGGCCATCAAGAAAGCCGACATCGTCGTGATCCGCGGCGCCGACCTCGCGAAGATCAAGGAAGGCGACGTGATCTTCTTCGCCGAGAAGAACACTCGCGTCGCTTTCGTCCACCGCGTCATCGCCCTCCATATCCAGGAAAAAAACATCCGTGACGGAGTCACCGGTGCCCTGCTGAGCCAAAACCGCAGCTACGAGTTCGTCACCAAAGGCGACGCCAGCCCGCATCCTGACTCCCAGACTGTGAGTAAGAGCGAGTTTGTCGGCAAAGTCTGGTTCAAGGTACCGACGTTCGGCCTCTTCCCGACGGGCATCTCGCCGCGGCTGATGCTCTTTGCGATCGCCGGGTTTTTCGGGGTTCTCTGGGTCATCTGGGAAGTGCTGAACCGCGGCAACCGGAGCAAACCGGGGAAGGGCAAGAGCCGGAACAAGAAGCGAGCGCGCTCAACGCAACGGGCGCGGCCTTCGGTTTTGGCGGGCAGCGTGGACATCCGGCGCCTGAGCAAGGCCAGGCCAGGCCCGCTCCACCGCCTCGGGGATTGGCTCATCGACCGCGCCGACGACGCAATCTTCGTGGCCGTCCGGCTATGGCGGGCCGCTACTCGCCCGTTCAGGCGCGTTCGGCGCCCCGGGCCCGCGCGGCGCCGCCTACCGCGCCGCTTGCTCCCGCATGGGGCTGGCCTCTGGGTCTTGATGCCCGTCGGCCTCTGGATCGCCGCCTTCGCCGTGCTCGCGGGCTCGTCCGTGTTCGCCATAGACCCCACACTCACGCCCTGGAAGTCCAAGCAGGAAGTCTCAGGCGTCGTTCGCGTGCCCGGCTCCGGTGGCAGCCCGACTCCGGGGACCGGCGGCGACCCCTGTCTTCCGCCCTCGCAGCCCTCACAGGGTCTCGTCATCCCGCTCGGCCCCACGTCGCGGCCGGGCGTGAGCGAGCCCGCGCCTGACAAGAGCTTCCCCGGATCATCGAACGTGGTTGTTTCCGGGGCGGATCCAGCCGCGCCCACGGCGGTGCTGCCATCGATCCCGGACCGCATCAAGGAACTTTTGAACGGGCGTTCCAGCCCCCAGAGTTCGCCTTCGCCAACGGCGCATGCCTCGCCTTCACCGACGGCGACTCCCCAGCCTCCGACGCCAACGCCAGTCCCTCAGCCGGCCGCCCAGTCCACACCCTGCGGCTCGCCCTCGCCCGCGCCTCAGCCGTCCCCATCGCCGGCGTTGGGCGCGACCGATCCGGCGA
>JAYUAG010000563.1:0-6689 GCA_043741475.1 Thermoflexaceae bacterium
ATCGCCATAGCTGTGGCTGGACCAGCGCACAGCGAGGAGGACAAGGACCACATCCGGCCGCGCGACGTAGTGTTCCATCATTGCCAGCGGCCCGTGTTCGCGTGTTTCGATCCAGTAGAGTTCCTGGAGGCCGAAGGCGTCACGGAGCGCCTGTTCGGCGTCTCGCCGCCGGTCCCCGCCGATGAGGACGACGGAGCGGCCCCTGAGGAAGCCCGCCACCTTCTGCACCTCCGCGGTCGGCTCGCGCGAAGTGGTGGGCGCGGCCGCGGCCGGGCGGGCGGCCATGAACCGGTCGATTTCAGAAAACACTCTGCGCAACGGCTCGGGGATCTCCCCCTCACCATGGTCGGCCTCAGCCAGGGGCAGGAGGGCCTGCCGTAGCGCTACGTTGCTCGGCGGAGTGCCCGCCGCGAGCAGCGCCCCAACTGTCTCGCCGAGGCTCTCCCACGCCGCGCCCGTCCCACCACCGCTGGTGAGGCGCGAAGCCCGCTGGCGCACCTGGGCGAAGAGCCGCTCCGCGCGCCGCCGCCGCTCGCCCCGGCCCAGAGCTTCTTCGATGCGCGAAGCAAGCTCCTGCCAGGCCGCCGGATCGGCCGGGTCGTTGACGCGCATAAAGCGGTCGACGCGGATGGAACGTTCGCGCGTAGTCGCACGCAGCCAGCCGAAGGCCGCGTCCTGGTCTGAGTCGACGCGGTCCAGCACGCTGGCGGCGCCGCGGACGGCCGATTGGGCTTCCGCCAGCAGGTCTACAGCCAGCTCCAAATCGCCCGGCGGGGCCTCCTCGTCCGCGTCGGTCGCGCGCACGAGAAAGAGCGCGTCTGCGAGATTCTCGAAGCAGTTCGCGATCAGTCCGAACTGCTCGGGGCTCTCCGGCTCAGGGGCGCCTGGCCCGTTCAACCAGAGGAAACAGCCGCGCAGCTCACGCGCTCGCGCGATCAATTCGCCGTCCCGAGGCTCGATCTCCACGCGATAGTCCGCCCCTTCCCGGAAGAGACGGCGGCGCTCGGCCGCCCAGCGCGCCCCCTCCGCTTTGAGCCGGCAGCGCTGTTCGACCAGCGCGAGGTCGAAGCCCTCCCCGCCGTCGGCTGCTGGCGGTGGAGTCGCTGCCGGGTCCGGGGCCGTCGCCGCGGGGGCGCCGTCGGTGAACCTCTTCACGAGCGCGGCAAGCTCTGCGCGAGTCACCGGCCGATCGCCCTGGCGCGCCGCCGCGGCAGCCGGCGAGGCCGGTTCCTGGGCCGGCTGCGGGGCGGCGCCGGCCGCTATTTCGACGACCGCCGCCTCACACGGGCTGGCCGCAGGCGAGGGCGCGAACTCGGCGAGCATCGCCTCGGCGAAGGCCCGGAGAGCGCTCCCGAGCTCGGGGTTCGTCCTCCCGAGCGCCACGAGCGCTTCGACCGCACCGCTGAGTGACGTGGTGGCTGTGTCCAACTTCGCTCGTTCCAACCTCCCCGCCGATCAAACGTACCCGATCCCGCCAGACAGGGGGTGTCGCGGCGGGCACGCGCTAGCCGGATTCCTTACCGTGGCCGAGGATCGCGAGCAGGCGCTTCGCCTGGCGTGGCCTCCGCACGACGACCACCCGCGTGCCCGCCGCCTGTGCTTCGTGGAGCGACGCGCGCATGCTGCGGCGGTGGGCGCGGTGGTGGCTGATGCCCCAGAGCAGGAGCGAGTCCTTGCTCGCGAAGCTCAGCCGCCAGGATTCGTGGTTCACCCCCCAGAGCGTCTCGTGCGTGAGGCTGCGGCGCACCGTCCGCCGCAACATGCGGCTGAAACTCACCACCCACGGTAGCTGGAACCAGACCGCCACCTCCGCCCGTGGCAGGATGAGGTCCCGCACTGCGGCGTAGTTGCCCTCGATCACCCAGCCCTCAGGGTGGTCGTCGAGGAAGGCCTGGACGCTTGCACGGAACTCTTCCGTCGTCGCGTCCTGCCAATCCGGGTGGCAATGGAAGAGCGCGTCCAGTTCGCAGACCGGGAGCCCCGTGGCCTGGCCCAGCTCGCCGGCAAAGGTCGTCTTCCCCGAGCCCGTCGGCCCGTGGACGGTAATGCGCCGCGCCTCCCGAAGCTTCAGCCCGGCCTTCACAGCGGCTTCGAGGCCCGGATGGAGTACATCAGCGGCAGGCGCGGCATCCCTTCCGGGAGCCGGTAGGTATCGAAGCCCGTCTTCTCCATGAACGACCACCGCTGCCACACGAGAAAATCGTGTTCGTGGAGGAAGTCGATGCGCAATCCGGCTTCGATGAGGGCCGTGACCACAGAGCCGATCGGATGGGGCCACTGGAACGAGCGGTTGTGCGTGGTCTCGGCCGTTGGGTCGGCGTAGGTGCCGGGCTCATTCCACTCGAACGGCTGGTCCACGCCACGGAAGTAGTCGTAAGTGACGGTCAGGTCGCCGTCGCCGAAAACGTCGATCTGGGGGTGGCCCTCCGTCATCGCGAAGAAGCCGCCCGGCTTGATGAGGGCCGCCACCACCTCCGCCCAGCGACGGATGTCCGGCAGCCAGATGATCGCGCCTATGCCCGTGTAGACGATGTCGAACTGCCGTCCGGCGAGCGCCTCGACGGCCTCGTACACGTTCGCCTCCACAAACTCGGCGGCGATGCCGGACTCCGCAGCGATGCCGCGTGCCGCCCCGACCGCGGGCGCGGAGAAATCGAGGCCAGTGACGCTAGCGCCGTGCCGCGCCCAGGAGAGCGTATCGAGGCCGAAGTGACACTGCAGATGCACCAGCGTCTTGCCGCGGACATCGCCCACCTCCTGGTGTTCGAAGGGGCGGATCGTGTCACGGCCCGCCTTAAAGCCGGCAACGTCGTAGAACGGCCCCGCGACGTGGATGGGCACGCGTTCGTCCCACATCGCGCGGTTCGCTTCGAACCACTCCTGCTCACTGCTCATGCAGCCATGGTGCAACCCACCTGCGCTATCAGCGACCCGCGCCCCTCATGTGTGGGCGTCAGACTTTTGCACGAGCTATGTCGAAGCTGGGCGGCAAGGAAGGGCGCGCCCGTCCCGCCAGTCCGAACCGCGCGCGTGAGCAAGCGGGCTGTATCCACCAACGCGGGCGTTCGCGCAGGGCGGCGTCGGGGCCTGGCGCCGATACAACTTGACTCCTGGTGATTGTCGCGCCCACCGGCGGTCTGCCCTCATCCCCCAACCCCTTCTCCCGACGTTGCGGGAGAAGGGGAGCACTGGTCCGCCCCCACCGCCGCCGCCGCCGAGCTAACTTGGAGTGCTAGTCTGAGAGTCTTCTGCAACCCGCTTCGTCACCGTCGCGGTTCGGATGCTGCCGTAACTCGGGAGACCGCCAGCCGCCCCAGCGTGTCGCGCGAGAGACGCTCGCTCACCTTCGCGGTACTGGTCACGCGCGCTCGCCGCCCGTCCGTGAGTGCTTCGACCGGGACGCGTTGCGGTTCGGCCCCGGTTCCTGCCCATCCGGGGTTCGACGCAAAACGTTGACGCCCAGCCCGCCTCATCACCCACGTCTCATCACGCATCACTTCGCTCTATACTCCCGGCCATGAAAGCGATCGTGATTATCCACCCGGGCGGCCCCGAAGTGCTCCAACTGCAGGACGTGCCGGAACCTATCGCCGGCCCCGAAGACCTGCTTGTGCGCGTGCGCGCCGCCGGGCTGAACCGCGCCGACCTGCTCCAGACCGCGGGCGGCTATCCCCAGCCCGGCCCCAAACCAGCCTTCGAGGTGCCCGGCCTCGAGTTCGCGGGCGAGGTGATCAGCGCGGGCGCCCGCACAGAGGGCTTCGCCGCCGGCGACCGCGTCATGGGGCTGCTCGCCGGCGCCGCCTACGCCGAGCAGGTGGTCATCCACCACCGCGTGGCCATGAGAGTCCCGGCGAACCTTTCGTGGGAAGAGGCGGGAGCCACGCCGGAGGTCTACATCACGGCCCACGATGCGTTGCTCCAGTGCGGCCTCGTGGCGGGCGAGTCGGTGCTGATCCATGCCGTCGGCTCGGGTGTGGGCGTGGCAGCCGTCCAGATCGCGAAGGTGATGGGCGCCTCGTTCGTCGCCGGTACGGCGGGCGACGAGGCGAAGCTGACGCAATCGCGAGAGCTGGGGCTCGACCTTCGCGTGAACTACCGCACCCAGGACTTCGCCGAAGAAGTGCTCAAGGCGACCGGCGGCCGGGGCGTCGACGTCCTCCTCGACGTCGTCGGCGCGGACTACTGGGAGCGCAACATGCGCTCGCTCGCGCCGAAAGGGAGGATGGTGCTCGTCGGGCTGATGAGCGGCGCGGCCACGCAGGCGAACATCGGCATGTTCCTCATGAAGCGTCTCCAGGTGCGCGGCACGACACTGCGCGCGCGTCCGCTGGAAGAGAAGGCGGCGGCGACCCGGGCCTTCGAGAAGAGCATCCTCCCGCACATCGCCAGCGGCCGGGTGAAAGTGGTTGTAGACCGCGTCTTCCCACTCGCGGAAGCAGCGGCGGCGCAGGAATACCTGGCAAGTAACGCGAACTTCGGCAAGGTCGTGCTCCACGTGGATTGACCTGGCCGGCGGGTGAGCTGGCGAATCACCTGGTTGCCGTGCCCCGCTGCGGGCACGGACGGACGAACCATGGTCGACGCACAGACCTCCGGCGGCGAGCGGACTCCCGCGGCCACGGACGGCCGCGACTCTCGGCGGCAGCCTTGCGCCCAGAGCCAGCCACGCCAACGTAGCTTCGGGTACCCGGCCTGGCGCCAGGACTCCCCTCTCCTGCGCCAGCGGGAGAGGGGTCGGGGGTGAGGGCGGGATCGGCGCACGACACGGTATCGGTCCGCCTTAAGTTTGGAGCGGTACGGGCGCGTTGTTCCGTCTAACGCTGGCGCAGGGAGGCCGAGCGGTGGTACATCGCCGCCCCTTCGCCGCCCTTCCGCAGCATCATCACCTCGGCCAGGATGCTGACGGCTATTTCTTCCGGGCTCTCGGCGCCGATGTCGAGCCCGATGGGCGTGCGGATGCGCGCCAGCTCCGAGGGGTCGAGACCTTCGTCCCGGAGATGCTCCAGGACCGCGGTCGTCCTGCGCTTCGAGCCGATCATCCCGAGGTAGCCGGCGCCCCGCCCGAGGCACCGCCGCAGCGACAGCTCGTCCTGCTTGTGGCCGCGCGTGACGAGCACGATGGCGGTGTTCCCATTGATTGGGAAGCGGTCGAGCGCCACCTCGAAGTCATCGCAAATCACCTCATCCGCGTCCGGCACCTTCTCCGGGGTGGCAAAATCCTCACGGTCGTCCAGTACGGCGACGTAGTAGCCGAGGAACCGGGCGATATGCGCGACGGACCGGCCGACATGTCCCGCGCCGACCACAAGAAACACCGGCCGGTGCTCGATGACTTCGACGTAGAGCGCCGTAGCACCCGCTTCTGTGCGGGCGGAGAGTCCGGCCGAACTCAGGTAGACCGTCTCCGCCGCGTGCCGGTCGAAGGCGGCGAGCGCGTACGCTGTCGCGAGATCGTCGATCGATGCATCGCCGAGCGAACCGAGCCGTTCACCCGAGCGGTCCACGAGCATCCGTTCGCCGGGGTTGAGCGGTCGGGGGCCTGCTTCGAGCACACTCCACATGGCGACGGGGCCTTCGGAGCCGTCCGCCGCGGCTAGCAGGCGTTTGGTCAAGTGGAGCATACCGCCAGTGTAGCGCCGCAAGCCCATTCGCGGACGAGAAGCGTATGCTGACGGCGAGCCCACCGGCGCCGAGACGCGTATATGCTAACGGCGAGCCCATCCGCTGGCGAGAGGCGTATACTGATCGCGGAAGGGCAGCCGCCCATTGTGGCGGACGGGGAGAACGACGATGAGCGCTTTGATTGAAGACCGCGAAGAGCCGATCACCCAGGCGCCGCCGGCGCTGCCGCGCAACGAGGAATTGGTCACGCTCCCGCGTTGCTCTCGCTGCAAATTACTCTATACGCCCTCGAAGTCTTCGAGCGCCCTCAAGCTCACCTACTGCAGCTTCCTCTGTGAACTCGGGGACCTTGGCTTCAGCATCACCGGCCTGGAAACGATGGTCCTTAAGAAGCGCGACGAGCCAGTCGCCGCCCTACCCGCCAGCGCCCCCGCCTGATCGCGTCAACCAGCCCGTCTGGTTCGCGGCGCTCACTCAGCAGGCAAACCGAAGCCGATACAACGTTGACGGTGTGGCAACGGCGACTTGACATCGCCATTTGCGGAGGCTGACACTGGTGCTGTATCCCCCCTGTTGCCTTGGCGGCAGGGCGCGAGGCCGCCTTCGGGCGGTCTCTGCATTTGCAGGGGCTGATGGCTTTGGTCCTCCAGACCGAGGAGAAGGGGCTCCGATGTGTTCCGCGACTCCCGGCGGTTTCTGTCCGAACCGCGCGCGTCAGCAAGCGGATTGTATCCACCATCCCGGGCGCCACTGGCCTGGTCCGCCCGTTCGCTGACCAGTGTCGCCACGACCCGCTCCGTGACCGTTCCGGTTCGGACGGGCGCAAGTCCTGCGGGAGGCGGCCCGGACCCGTGCAGTGAACCGACCCCCGCGCGAGGCCGTTCGCTAAACCATCTGTTATACTCACTCCATGCTCCGGACACACTGCCGCTACGCACCCGCCGCTCCCCTTGGCCGCATGGCCATGCGCCCGGCGGCGGCCGCGTAAGGCGATGCCGCCGCCTCCCCCCTGACCGTCAACCGGATTCGCACGCTTGCCTGAGGGGAGATCTCCATGACCTACCAAC
>JAYUAG010000564.1:0-2828 GCA_043741475.1 Thermoflexaceae bacterium
GGCGAAGGTGGCGAAGACCGCCGCCGGTACACACCAGACGCAAACGGTGACTCTCGTCGCAGCGCGATCAAGCAGGTCGCCTCGGGCCGTTTCGGCGTCACGAGCGAGTACCTGGTGAACGCGGACGAGCTCCAGATCAAGATGGCCCAGGGCGCCAAGCCGGGCGAGGGTGGCCAGCTGCCCGGCCACAAGGTCTACCCCTGGATCGCCGAGGTCCGCCATTCGACCCCGGGCGTGCCGCTCATCAGCCCGCCGCCTCACCACGACATCTATTCGATCGAAGACCTCGCGCAGCTCATTCACGACCTGAAGAACAGCAACCCCCGCGCCCGCGTGAGCGTAAAGCTCGTCGCCGAGGTCGGGGTGGGCACAGTCGCGGCGGGTGTGGCCAAGGCGAAGTCGGACGTAGTTCTCATAAGCGGCCACGACGGTGGCACCGGGGCAAGCCCGCTTACCTCACTCAAGCACGCCGGCATCCCGTGGGAGCTTGGCCTCGCCGAGACCCAGCAGACGCTCGTCATCAATCGCCTCCGCGACCGCATCGTTGTCGAGGTCGATGGCCAGCTGAAGACGGGACGAGACGTCATCATCGGCGCGCTGCTCGGCGCCGAGGAATTCGGCTTCGCGACCGCCCCGCTGGTCGTGATGGGCTGCGTCATGATGCGCGTCTGCCACCTCGACACCTGCCCGGTTGGCATCGCCACCCAGAATCCCGTGCTTCGCGAAAAGTTCGAGGGCAAGGCGGAGCATGTCGTCAACTTCTTCCGGTTCATCGCCGAGGAGGTGCGGGAATTCCTGGCCCAGCTTGGGTTCCGGACGCTCGAAGAGGTGGTGGGTCGCAGCGACCTGCTTAACGTGCACCGCGCCGTCAATCACTGGAAGGCGCAGGGCCTCGACTACTCTGCGATCCTCTACCGCCCTGACGTGCCGCCCGAAGTCGCGACCCACAACGTCACGAAACAAGACCACGGCCTCGAAAAGGCGCTCGACAACCGGCTCATCGAACTGGCCGCGCCCGCGCTCGATCGTGGCCAAAAGGTCGTGATCGAGCTTCCGATTCGCAACACGAACCGCACCGTGGGCACCATGCTCGGCAGCGAGTTGACCCGGCGTTACGCGAATACGGGTCTGCCCGAAGACACGATCGACATCCATTTCAAGGGATCGGCGGGGCAAAGTTTCGGCGCGTTCGTGCCCTCGGGCATCACGCTTCGCCTCGAAGGCGATTCGAATGACTACTGCGGCAAGGGCCTGAGCGGCGGCAAAGTCATCGTCCGGCCGCCGCGCGAAGCGACGTTCGTGCCCGAGGAGAACATCCTCATCGGGAACGTCGCGCTCTACGGCGCGACCAGCGGCTTCGCCTTCTTCCGCGGTCTCGCGGGCGAGCGCTTCTGCGTCCGCAACTCCGGGGCGTACGCCGTGGTAGAAGGCGTCGGCGACCACGGCTGTGAATACATGACCGGCGGCCGCGTCGTTGTGATTGGCCGCACCGGGCGCAACTTCGGCGCCGGTATGAGCGGAGGGGTCGCTTACGTCTGGGACCCCGACGGTGATTTTCACACGCGTTGCAACCTGGACATGGTCGCGCTGGAGCGTCTGGACGAGGAAGAGGACCTCGAACTGGTCCATGGCCTGCTCCAGCGCCACGCCGAGTACACCGTCAGCGGCGTCGCGGGGCGGCTCCTTGCCGATTGGCCGGCCGCGGCGAAGCGGTTCGTCAAGGTGATGCCGAAAGACTATCGGCGCGCACTCGACGAAATGCGCCGTGCGGCTTCCGAGGGCACAGAAGCGCAGCTGATGGGGACACCTGCCAATGGCTAAACCCACGGGGTTCATGGAATACACGCGCGAGGGGCCAACGCGGCGGCCTGTGCCGGAACGTGTCCACGATTGGCTTGAAGTGTACGAAGACTTCTCGCCGGCGAAGCTGCGCGAACAGGCGGCGCGCTGCATGGACTGCGGCATCCCCTTCTGTCACCAGGGCTGCCCTCTCGGAAACGTTATCCCTGATTGGAACGACCTTGTTTACCGGGAGCAGTGGCGCGAGGCCATCGACCGGCTGCACGCGACCAACAACTTCCCCGAGTTCACCGGCCGCCTCTGTCCCGCGCCCTGCGAGGCTGCCTGCGTGCTCGGGATCAACAGTGACCCGGTGACGATCAAACAGGTCGAACTCACGATCATCGAGCGCGCCTGGGACGAAGGCTGGCTGAAGCCGGAGCCAGCGCTGCACCGGACTGGGAAATCAGTGGCTGTGGTCGGTTCCGGCCCGGCGGGCCTCGCGGCTGCGCAACAGCTCGCCCGCGCCGGCCACGAGGTCACGCTCTTCGAACGCGACGACCGTATCGGCGGCCTCCTCCGCTACGGCATACCGGACTTCAAGATGGAGAAGCGCTTCCTCGACCGGCGGCTCGAACAGATGGCCGCTGAAGGCGTGGTCTTCCGGCCCTCGACCAACATTGGCGTCGACTTCGATGCGCGCGACCTCCTGAGGGGCTTCGATGCGGTCTGCCTTTCGGGCGGCGCGACGTGGTCTCGCAACCTTGAGGTGCCGGGGCGGGACCTGGAGGGCGCGTACTACGCCATGCAGTTCCTCCCGCTCCAGAACAAGCGCAACGCCGGCGATGAGATCCCTGAAGAACGTTTCATCAGTGCCGAGGGCAAGCACGTCATCATCCTTGGGGGCGGCGATACCGGCGCGGACTGCCTGGGCACGGTCCACCGCCAGGGCTGCGCCTCGGTCAAGCAATTCGAGTTGCTGCCGCGTCCGCCGGACAGCCGTGAGAAGCTCGCCAACCCCTGGCCCACCTGGCCGCTGATCTACCGCA
>JAYUAG010000565.1:0-6659 GCA_043741475.1 Thermoflexaceae bacterium
CGCGGCGTGCGCAAGGCCCGCAGCCACATGCGCGGCCACCTGGAGCCACTCACCCGAACGCGCATGCAACTCGCCCGCGGCCGCTCGCTCGATGTGTTCACACAGGCCGAGACAGTCGCGGCTTACCGCGCCGTGCGGGACGACCTGGAGCGCATGGGCGCCGCCATCTACTGCGCCGAACTCGTGGACCGCTTCACGCTCGAACACGCCGAGCATCCTGGGCTGTTCGACCTGCTGGCGGCCACGTTCGAGGCGCTTGACGCCGGGGCCGCGCTCCAGGTCGTGCGTTACTTCGAACTTCACCTGCTCGACCTCACGGGCTACAGCGTGGTCCTCGACGCCTGCGCGCATTGCGGCGCCCGGCTACCCGAAGCAGAAACACTCTTTTCGCCCGCGGCCGGGGGCCTCGTGTGTGCGAACTGTCGCGGCACAGCGGGTGCAGGGCGGTTGCTGTCGGTCCGCGCAGTCAAGGTTTTGCGGTATGGGCAGGGCTGCGACCTCGCCGCATTCTCGGCATTGCGCACAGACGGCGCCCTTGCCGCCGAGCTCCTGGCCTCCATGGCTGATGCCGTCCGCTACGTCCTCGAACGCGAACCGCTCTCCGGCCGCTACCTCGAAGACCTCGCCCGCCTGCCCCCTGCGTCAGCAGCTCAGAGTAGCACAGGACCCGGGTCGGTAGCGCGCGCGTAAGCAAGCGCTGCGATGCCGGGCGGCGTCCCAGCTCCGAGTTGCGCGGGACCGGGCCGGTAGCGCGCGCGTAAGCAAGCGCTGCGATGCCGGGCGACGTTACCAGCTCAGAGTTCTGAAGAATCCGGTCTGTGGCGCGCCCGTAAGCCAGCGCTGGGCTGCCCGGCGGTCCGCGGCATCGAAAGTCCTCCTCATACGCTAACCCCTAAACCCTCGTCCACCCAAACTACTTGCATGCGACTGATCCTCGTCCGTCACGGCGAATCCGAAGGCAACGCCGCCGGCATCATCCAGGGCCGGCTCGAGTTCGGGCTGACGGCCCTCGGCCGCGCCCAGGCGCTCGCCACAGCCGAGCGGCTGCGCGACGACGGCGTCGAACGCGTGATCAGCAGCCCCCTGCGCCGCGCCTTCGAGACCGCGTCGATCATCGCGGGCCGTGCAGGCCACGATGTCGAAGCGGATGAAGCGCTCGCGGAATACGACATCGGCGCAGCCAGCGGCCTCACCGTCCCGCAGCTCCGAGAACAGTTCCCCGATCTGATCGCCGCCCGGATGCGCGGCGAGCCCTGGGAGTTCCCCGGCGAGGAAGGGCGTGAGGCGTTCGCCAGCCGTGTCCGCGGCTTCGTTACGTCACTCGGTGAGACGCCCGGTACGGTCGTCGCGGTAGCCCACGGCGGCGTGATCGGGGCGATCGCCGGGTACGTCGTGGGCCTTCAGCCCGCGCACCGGGGCGCGTTTGATACGGCCAACTGCGCCGTGAGCGAGGTCATCCGGGACCGCCAGGGGCGGCTCGTTTTGAAGTTCATGAACGACACCTGCCACCTGGACGGTTTGGTCACCGAAGCCGACCGCGGCTGACCTCCGCGGGAACTCAGCGTGGGATATAGGCGACGCCGCTGGAGTGGTGCTGAATCAGCCGCCAGCTGCCGCCCTGCCTCAGGAAGATGTTCGTCGCCACCATCCCCGAACCGGCGACGAATTCCCGGCAGCGGACGACGGCGATGTCGCCCACCACCTGGGCGGTCGCGCCGCCGCAGACGACCCGCGGCTGCTCCGGGTTCGCGACAATAGCGGCCCAGCTCTGCATGATCTCGTCTCGCGTCTCCAGGCTCATCCACCCCGGATGCACGCAGGAGACGACCACGCCAACCGCCCAGAGATCGTCCATCGCTCCGAGGTCGCGGGCCGCGAAGGCCGCGTAGAAGCGCTCATTCGCACCAATGGCGTCGTCACAGTCGCTTACGTTCATGCCGGCGGTCAGCCTACCACCTCAGTCCTCAGCCCTCAGTCCTCACTCGCTCGCCGCTCGCCGCCGCGCCCCGCATACTTTCGCCACCACTCACTCACAGGAACCGCCCATGTCCGCAATCGAAATCACCAACGACGGTCACGTCCGCACGATCGCCCTCAACCGCCCGGAGAAGCTCAACGCCCTGAACGACGAGCTCGCCTGGGACATCGTATCGGCGGTCGACGAAGCCTCGAAGGACGATTCCGTCTGGGTCGTCGCCGTCACGGGCACGGGCCGGGCGTTCTGCGCCGGGCTGGACCTCACGGATTTCGGCGACCGGCGCGGCGCCCCCGATCTCTCCCCCATGTCCCAGCAGCTCGACGACCGCTCCTGGATCAGCCGCTTTACGCTCGGCATGCGCCAGTGGTGCGATAAGCCAGTGGTGGCGGGGATCAACGGTGTCGCCGTGGGTGGTGGGCTCGCGCTGGCGATGTCGGCCGATGTCCGCATCATGAAGCGAAGCGCGCGCCTGATGGCGGGCTACCCGCGCATCGGCGGCTCGCCCGATGGCGGCCTGAGTTACACCCTCCCCGAGGCGATGGGCTACGAAAAGGCAATGCGCTTCCTGCTCGAAAACCGCACGGTCGAAGGTGACGAGGCGCTCGCGCTGGGGCTCGTCGGCGAAGTCGTGGAGGACGACCGCTTTGAAGCGCGCTTCCACGAGTACTGCCAGTCACTCACCCATCTCTCTCCAATTACGGCCCGCCTCACGAAGCGAGACCTCCAGAAAGCGACCACCGCGATCGACCTCGACGCGCATTTGCGCTACGAGATTGCGAACATCGGCCGCGCCTTCGCCAGCCGCGACGGCCAGGAGGCGCGGACGGCGTTTATCGAGAAGCGTCAGCCGGTGTTCGTGGGGAAGTAGGTCACGGTCCGCCTGAAGGCCTCCGGCGTGCCGGGACTGGTGGATGCGTCCGCGTGCTGCCCGGCGCGGTTCCCTGCCTGGATGGAGGGCCCGCGCTCAGCAGTCTCGGGCCGTGCCGCTTTTCCAGCTCTGCCAGCAAGCCTCGGTGAAGCGCATGTACTTCACCCCGTCCTCGAAGTTCGTCAGCTGCACGGGCGCGTCTTCGCGGATGGAGGCGACGAAGTCGGCCTCGACCCGCCAGTCTCGCGCCGTGCCAGCGTCGGGTTCCAGTTCTCGCCACTCGCCGCCGTGCGGCGCCCAGCGGGCAGTGTCGCCGAAGCTCCAGTGGAGCGTCGCCTTCGTCCCATAGAGGCTGATCCCCGTCGGTGGTGCGCCCTGGGCCACGGTGCTCAGGCGATAGCTGACCGGCGTCCCATCGGCCAGCTCGGAGAACACGCCGTAGGTGTCGGGAATGTCCACGGGCCTGGCGACGCCGGTGTCAGGGTCCGTGCGCTCAGCGATGGTGACGCGGCCGTGCGCGATTACCCGGCGCGTGTCTCCGAGCCAGCGCTGGATCGTCTCGTTGAAGATGCCCAGCATCATCACGTTGTGGCCGGAGTAGTCGCCCCGCTGTCGCCAGGTAAGCGGGCCCTGGGGGTTGAGCGCGGCGCCATTCATGACCGTCACGGTCGCCTCCGTCAGCGTGCCGAATGACCCGCCCCGCACCATCCGGGTGATTGTCGGGCCAAGGCGGAAGTCGAACGGCGCCGGCACCAGCTGAGCCACCAGTCTCGGGTGCGCGCGGGAGGCTTCGAGCATCTCCTCGGCTTCCGCGAGGTTCGCAGCCATGCGTGCTTCGCACAGCACGTGCTTCCCTGCGGCCAGCGCCGCGACCGTGTATTCGCGGTGGCGGTACGGCCAGGTGCCGATGCAGACCGCGTCGAGCTCCTTGTCGGCAAGCAACTCCTCGACGCTCTCGGCCACGCGCGGGATCCCGAACTGCGCGGCGACCCGCTCCGAGCTTTCACGCGAGCGGTTGACCAGCGACACGATCTCGACGTCTGGCTCTGCCCGAAGGCCGGGGATATGCCGGACGCGGGTATTGTCACCCGCGCCGATGAGGCCGATGCGCAGGGGCATGGCATGGCTCCTGAGTTGATACCCCGTTTCTACACCCTCAGTGGACTTAGCGAGACGCTCCCTCGCCACGCCCGCTGAGCCACGCAAAACGGATTCGGCGCCCGCCGAACGATGAGTGCGAGCGGATGGTGATGGATCGCCGCGTTCCCGCGCCGGCGCAAAGCCCAGACCAGCTGACGCCGGTCATGCGCCGCGCTTGCCGGCGCTTTCTCCGGCCGCGTAAGATGATGGTGCTATGAGCCACCCTCCGAATTGATTCCCGGCTCCCCACGCTCGCGCCCCTCCGCTGTGTGACCGGACCCTGTCGATCCGCCCACACACTGGAGGTTTTCCCATGCGTCTCTATTCTGAACTGGCGAACTGGTTTCATCTGCTCACGCACCCGAGCGACTACGACGAGGAGGCCGCGACTTATACGCGTCTCATCCTCGAAGCGGTCCCGGCCGCCCGGACGGTGCTGGAACTCGGTTCCGGCGGCGGCAACAACGCTTCCCACATGAAGCAGCACTTCGCCCTCACGCTCAGCGATATGTCCCCAGACATGCTCGCGCTGAGCGCCACCATCAACCCAGAGTGCGAGCACATCCCCGGTGACATGCGCACTCTCGGGCTCGACCGCACGTTCGACGCGGTCTTCGCCCACGATGCGGTCGAGTACATGACCACAAGGCAGGATCTTCGCGCCGCCGTCCAGACCGCATTCGTCCATACCCGGCCAGGGGGCGTTGCTCTGTTCGTCCCAGACGCAACCCGCGAGTCGTTCGCGCCGATGACTGACCACGGTGGTCACGATGGCGCGGACGGGCGCGGCCTGCGTTACGTCGAGTGGACCACGGACGCCAACCCCGACGACGACCAGTACGACATGGACTTCGCCTGTCTTCTGCGTGAACCGGACGGGACGGTCCACGTGGAGTACGACCACCAGCTCTGTGCTTGCTATCCGCGGGCCGTGTGGATCGACCTCCTCGAAGGCGCCGGGTTCTCGGTGACCACGCCCGAGCTCGACCCGGAGGTGCACGAAGGCCAGGTGGTGTTCGTCTGCCGGAAACCCGGCTAGCCGCGCGGGGGCATCGCGATGCTGAGCCGGCCGAGGTGGCGGGCGATGTCCGTCACCTCGCCGGCGAAGCGCACCGCCGGGAGCCGGCCGTCGGCAAGCTCCTCGATCAGGGCGCCGAGGAGGACGACGAGCACTCGCAGCCGCAGCTGCTCGCGCGCCTGGAACTCCGGCGGGAAGTCCGCCCTCTCCAGCTCCGCCGGCGTGTAAAGCCCGGCCTCGCGCGCGTAAACCAACGTCGAGAAGAGTTGGAGCGCGCGCGGGTCGGGTTCTCCGCCGTGGGCGCCCCGGCCGCTGATCACGGGAAAGCGCATCCAGGCAGCGCGCGTGTCGGACTCCAGGAGGGCGTATTCGTCTGCGACGCGCGCGGCGGCCCCTGGCAGCTCCTGGGCCACGACAGCCGGGTCGCCAAGGAGCGCTTCGGCAAGGGCGAGGAGTGTTCGCGCATCCGCGCCGGCCGCGCGGGCTGCTTCGAGTCGTTCCACGAGCCCGCGCCCGGAGTGGCCGGGCTGTGCGCTCACTCTGCCCGCGGGCGCGGGGGCGGGGGCGTGAAGCTCGCCATGAAGCGGTTGAGCATCTCCGGGTTGAACCAGTTCCAGGGGGCGTTCGCCGTCTGCCGGAGGAAGTCGTCGAACTCTTTCGAGGCGTCGCTCGCCATCTCACCGAGAGCGGCGTTGGCGCTGACGACGGCACTGGCGGCGGCGAAGAGTTCTCCCCATTTCGCGAGCACATCGCCGTACTGACGCCCGAACTCGAGAGCGCGATCGGAGGGAGTGTAGAAGTTCGGTCGCTGAGACATGCCCGCAGTCTACTCCGGCGCGACACGCCGTGCAGCACTTCGGGTGCGGTTCACGGTTTTCATGAGTGTGGAGTGTCCCTCTCGGGGCTGCGGTCTTCGAAGCTGCGCGGTCCGAACCGCGCGCGTCAGCAAGCGGGTTGTAGCGACTATGCCCGGCGACGGGACCAACCGTTTTTCCGGCCGCCGTGTGACACAACCCGCTCCGTCACCGTCGCGGTTCGGACTGGCTCTCGGCGGCTTCGTTATGCAAAATCGCGAATCGCACCCGAGTACTTCTTCGATGTCGCTAGCGCGGCTCAGGCGGCGCGGCGGCGATACGCGGGGCGACTTGGAGCCGCGCCCGCACGCGGCACCCTCGGCCGCGCAACGAACACGTTGCGCCGTGCGCCCACCACCGGCGGCCGGTGCGCGCGATACTCGCCCGCAAGCCCGGCCAGGATCACTGCGGCGGAGCCGATCACGAAGAGGTCGAAGACGATGGTGAGGACGGGGTTGACCATGATACGCACATCCGTTCTGGAAGGTGTCCGCCAGAATAGTCGAACACATGTGCGAATGTCAACACATCTGTTCTAGTTTCGCCGCTATCGCGCCCGGCGGCGCTTCTCGGGGCGGCGCTGACCGCTGTCACGCTCTACGGAGCGCACGCCGCGGATGATCTCGATGCGCGAGAGCAGCCGCGAGAGCTGCTCGATCCCGGTCGTCTCCAGGGTGGCGTGGATGCTCACGCCGCCTTCGCCCGTCTCCTGGGTGCGCACGCCCACCATGTTCACCTTTTCCTCCGTGATCAGCGAAGAGATGTCGCGCAGCAGGCCAACCCGGTCCCACGCTTCGATGT
>JAYUAG010000566.1:0-2822 GCA_043741475.1 Thermoflexaceae bacterium
GGCGCGAGCCAGCACATGGCGGGCATGGGCGGCTCCAAGAACATCGTCGCCATCAACAAAGACGGCGACGCCAACATGGTGAAGGTCTCCCGCTTTGCCATCGTCGACGACTACAAGAAGGTCCTCCCCGCACTGATCGAAGAGATCAAGAAGCTCGGCTAGCTCGAACACCGGCCGCCGCCAAGGACGTCCCCGTTCCTCGCGGCTTCGTGAGATCTTCGCGTCTTCGCGGTTCCCAAGGAGGCGAAATGGCTCAGCCGCTCAGCCGTCGCGTGCAGGGTCACGGCGTTGAGCTTCAGCTCTACGAGTGGCCCGGCGAAGGGCCGCCCGTCTTCCTCGCCCACGCTACCGGCTTCCACGCCCGCTGCTGGGACCAGGTCGTTGCGCACCTGCCTGGCCGCCACGTTTTCGCGCTCGACATGCGCGGCCACGGCCTCAGCGACAAGCCCGCTCCACCGTACCCGTGGGTGAACTTCGGCCTCGACGTCGCCGCTGTCGTCCGGGAACTTGGGCTGAGGGGCGCGGTCGGCGCTGGCCACTCCAAGGGCGGCCACGCCCTCGTCCAGGCCGCGGCCGCCGTCCCTGGAGCCTTCAGCGCGCTGGTGCTCATCGATCCCGTGATCCTGGCGCGCGAGGTCTACGCCGAGTGGGCGAACCTGCCGGAGGTCGAGCACTACGCCACCCGCCGCCGCAACCAGTGGGCATCGACGGACGAGATGTTCGAACGCTTCCGTGATCGTCCGCCGTTCAGCCTCTGGGACCCGCAGTGCCTGCGCGACTACTGCGACTACGGCCTCGTCCCCAATCCCTCAGGCGAGGGCTTCGTCCTCGCCTGCCCGCCTGAGGTAGAAGCGGCCGTCTACTCGGGCAGCGGCGGCGCCAGCATCTACGCCGAAATCGAGGCGATCGAGGTCCCCGTCCGCGTGCTTCGCGCAACGCCCCGCACCGGGTCCGGGCCGATGGACATGGGTTCATCGCCCACCAACCCTGCGCTCGCCGCACACTTCCGCCGCGGCGAGGACGTCCCGCTCTATCACCTGACCCACTTCATCCCCATGCAGGAGCCATTGCTGGTCGCGCGCCACATTCAGGAGATGGCGGCGCCAACACGGGAACCGCGCGCGTAAGCAAGCGGACGCTGCGGGCAGTACAGAGACGGGAAAATTCGTGGTCACCGTCAACCGCCGCGTCTCCATCGGCGTATCATCCCGCCCATGGCTAACGACTACCCGAACCTCTGGCGCGGCGACCTCGTCCGGTTGCGCGCCGCCGAACCCGAGGACTGGGAGCGCTACTGGAAGGATCAGGACACCGACGCCCAGCGCTCCGGCTGGCTCGTCCCGTTTCCCCGCAGCGCCGATGGCGCGAAGAAGTGGGCCTCCGAACAGGCCAACCAATCACACGACGGCGAGCGCATCTTTCTCGCGATTGAGGCGCTTGATACAGGCAAGCTCGTCGGCTCGCTCTCCCTCCACGGCATGGACGCGCGCAACGGCGCCTTCGAATACGGCCTCGGCGTCTTCCGCGAATACTGGGGACGTGGTTACGGCCCGGACGCTATCCGCGTCATCCTGCGCTACATGTTCACCGAGCGCCGCTTCGAAAAAGTCAACGCCACCGTCTACGCCTTCAACGACAAGTCGCTCGCCATGCACCGCAAGCTCGGCTTCGTCGAGGAGGGCGTCATCCGCAGCAACATCTTCATGAACGGACAGCGCTATGACGAACACTGGTTCGGCATGACGAAGGGCGAGTTCTTCGCCCGCTATGGCCGCCCGCCCGCGGCGCGTGAATCCAACGGCTGACCGTGTGACCGCTGGCCCAGGGAAAGCATCGGCGCTGTGCGTACAGCGCCCGCGGGTACGGCCGGGTACCACGCGGGAGGCCGTCGAGCGTAGAATCCGGACCATGACCGATCTGCCCCCGCCTCGCCTCCGTTACGCCACCGACGACGAGCTCCCGGAGAACCTTCGTCGCCGCCACGACCCGCTCACGCGCGTCTTCGGACACAACTCCGAACTCCTCGAGAGCTGGTATCGCTGGTACGGGCCCCTCATCCGCGACATGTCTCTTCCCGCTCGCCTCAAAGAGATCGTGCGCATGCGCGTTGCGCAGCTCAACGCCTGCGACTTCTGACAGGCTGCCCGCATTCCCCTGTCAGGGGAAGGAGAGACCCTCGAAGAGGAAACGGTCGCGAAGATTAGCACGTGGGACGCGCAGGACTTCAGCCCCGCTGAGAAGGCCGCGCTGCATTACACCGAACGCCTCTTCGTCGACCACAACAACATCGATCAGGCGCTTTTCGATGAGCTGCTCCAGTTCTACACTGAGGAACAGGTCGTGGAGCTCGGTTGGGCGGTGGTGAGCTACCTCGGCTTCGGCCGGCTCATCCACACCTTCGGTCTCGCGCCCGGTCAAACGGTGAGCTGAGACCGAAGGCGCGTTCTGGTTGTCCCGCGGACTACTTCCGGTCACACTTTCCGTATGTGAACCGCCAAAATAGCCGAGTTCAAGGCGCACTTGAGTGCGTACCTCGCCGCCGTCCGGCAGGGCGAGACCATCACCCTGTGCGACCGCAACACCCCAATCGCGCGCGTCGTCCCCATCGAGACCCCCAACGGACTGTGCATCCGACCGCCTGCGCGCCCTCTCTCCGACCTCAGACTAATCAGGCCACCGGCGCCGATCATCCCCACCACCATCGACGAGGTACGTGCTATGCTCCGGGAAGACAGGGATCCTCGGTGATCGGATACTCCGATTCGAGCGTCCTGGCGCCGTTCGTTCTTGAAGATGCCGCTCCGCCCGAGTGGTTCTAGGCC
>JAYUAG010000567.1:0-2819 GCA_043741475.1 Thermoflexaceae bacterium
GTTTACGCAAATGCCATCGAAGCCCGCCTTCTCCGCGAATTCGAGCTCATCCAGGTATTCGTGGTAGACATGGCTGCCGCGCAGCGGGTCGTAGAGCGAGTAGTCCGGGTCCACCCAGACGGAACGATGCTTCTCCGTGAAGTCGTCAGGCAGGTAGGGCCAGGGCATCAGGTGGAACCAGTGAAACTTCATCGTCGTCTCCTTGCACGGGGCTGGCGGCGCGCCACGGTCGTTAGCGCGCCGCTAACAGGATCTGGGGGAGTATAGCAGGAAGACGCAGGATCGGCGGCGTCGCCACTACGCGAGACCCTTGAACTCTCGCCAGCGGTCGCGAACCTCAAGGACGTCCAGCCAATGCTCGATGTAGTCGCCGTCAAGACTCCTGTCGTCGATGAGCTGAGCGATATCGCGCTGGTCTTTTCCTCGCATCGCCAGAAGCTTGAGCAACAGAAGGTCTTCAGCTGTGGCAACCGAGAGGCCGTACAGGGGGTCCTTCTGCGCGCGCCTGATAATCCCGTCCTGGAACTCCGTCTTGGAGACCTGGACGTCGACCTGGAACGTGCCGCGGCTGTCACGGAACTGCGCGAAATCCGGCCCTGATCGGCCACCTTCATCTTGTCGACGCGACTGCACGAGTCCGAGTTCTTTCAGGCCATCCAGGAAGCGTTCGACGGGCTCGCGCTGGCCGTCCACCACAAAGTCGTAGTCGTCCGTGCCGCGGGGGAGCAACCAGGCGTTGACCGCCTGTCCGCCGATGAGCGCGTGGCGCAACCGCGCGTCCACGAGCCGCTGCGCGAGAGTCGCCAGCCAGTTGTCGGGTCCGAGCTTTGGCGCCCTACGGCCGATAGAGTCCGAGTCGCTTCGCTCGCTCATAGAACCTCTCTGGCTCTTCCGGTTCGCGGCGCGGGCTGCCGAAGTCACCGGTGTGGTATAGGGCGTTCCGCCTGAGGCGTTCCCCCAGGGGCAGCGCCAGCCACTCTTTGAGGGCGTCCGCTCGCGCTTCGTTTTCGTACTGCCCCAGACGGCGCAGGTATGCCAGGTCGCGCTGGCGCCCAGCCTCCGTGATTGCTGCGTCCGTTTCCATGCTTTCAGTATAGGGTATCGCAGGCGCCTGTAGCGGAGGCCCCCGCGGCCGTCACACTTGACAACGCTTCACTGCAGCGTTAATCATTTACCCGCCCGGTGACGCATCGTTTTCGCCTACCGGAGCAACCTCAGGAGTCTCGCAATGCCCGACCCCATCACCCCCTCGGTCCGCTTCCGCGACCTCGCGGCAGCGCTCGATTTCTACACCGGCCGCCTCGGTTTCAACCTCGAACGAGGCGCCGTGGATGAAGGCAACATCGCCGTGAGCTTCGGCCACTCCCGCCTCATGCTCGAGGGCCCCGCGACGTTCTATGGTGCGGCCTACAACGAGGCGATCAACGCCCGGCTGGGCGCTCCCGGCCCCGATGCCCTCTACATCGAGGCCACAGACCTTGGCGGCCTCGCAGCCCTCCACACCAGCCTCCGCGCCGCTGGAGCGAAGGTCATCGACCCCCTTGCCGATCGGCCCTGGGGCCAGGCCGAGTTCACCGTCGAAGATAACGAGGGTCACTGGCTGACCTTCTACAAGGCGCTCGGCTAGCCAGCGAGTCGCGCGTCCGGCGGGAGTCCGTACTATCGCGTTGCATGGCGAACGATGCTCCTCCTCCCGGCCGCGGCGTCTTTTCGAGCGAGATGCTCCGCCGCGCGGTCGCGGACGGGGTCATCGTCGCCCCTGCGGACCGGCCGATCGCGGACGGCCAGTTTCAGCCGGCGAGCCTCGACCTGCGCCTCGGCGCCGTCGCCCACCGTCTGCGTAGCAGCTTCCTGCCGGGCGCCTCGGCGACAGTGCCGGAGCGATTGAAAGATCTGCAGATGGGGCCTCCACTGAAGCTTTCGGGCAAGGGCGCCGTGCTCGAACGTGGGCGGCCGTATCTGATCCCGCTCGTTGAGAGCTTGCGGCTGCCGGAGGGCGTGCGCGGGCGCACGAACCCGCGCAGTTCGACGGGGCGGCTTGACATCTTTACGCGCGTGATCACCGACAGGGGGTCGCGCTTCGACGAGGTGCCAGGGGGATACGAAGGCCCGCTCTGGCTCGAACTCTATTCCAACACCTTCACGATCAGCGTCCGCGAGGGCCTGGCGCTCGCGCAGATCCGGCTAACGGACGGCGACCGGTCGCTGCGCGGCGACGAGATCGCCCGCCTGCATGCGCAGAGTGCCCTGCTCTACGAGCCGGATGGCGAGCGGCCGGCGGTAGCCAACCCCACAATCCTCGCCGACGGCCTTTTCCTGAACGTTAGCCTGCCAGCGGGACAATTCGTTGGCTGGCGAGCGAAGAGCAACAGCGCCCTGATCGACCTCAGCCTGCGTGACGTATACGACCCACTGGACTACTGGGAGCACGTCCGCGCCGAACGCGGCGGCGGCCTCGTGCTCCACCCCGAGGCTTTCTACCTGCTTATCTCGCGCGAGTACGTGTCCATCCCTCCCATGGTTGCGGGCGAGATGGTGGCCTATGACCCGACCAACGGTGAGTTGCGCACGCACTACGCCGGTTTCTTCGACCCGGGGTTCGGCTACTCGCCGGGCGGGTCGCGCGGCACGCGAGCGGTCCTCGAGGTGCGCGCACACGATGTCCCATTCATGCTGGACGATGGCCAGCCCGTTGCGCGCTTTGCCTATGAGGTGATGGCGGCTGAGCCCCGCCGTCTCTACGGTGACGCCTCCGCAGCTTCGCACTTCCAGTCCCAGGAGCTGGCGCTGAGCCGCCAGTTCAAGGCGGTGGAGTTCTT
>JAYUAG010000568.1:0-2819 GCA_043741475.1 Thermoflexaceae bacterium
GTCTCGACGCCGGTGCGCGCGTTGACGACACCGGTCGCAAACTCGGCCGTCTCGTCACCGAGCAGTACGGCAAGGGCGGCACCGGGGACGCGGTATTTCGCCGCGCTTTCGGCGAGGAGCGGGCTGATGGCGGCGAGACGTTCTTGGAGGGAAGGCATTGCACTCTCCTTCGAGGTTGGCGGCCAAGGCCGTGCGGCTGTGTCGTGTGGACTTCGATTCAGGCCTGAAGCCCCCGCAGGAACTCCAACAGCGGCGGGTTGACCAGCTGCGGATGCGTGAGGTTGGCCGCGTGAGCAGCGCCTTCGATCTTCACGACTTCGCCGGAGCCCGCCAGGCCCGCGGCGAGCGCTTCGGCGCGGTCCATCGTCAGGGCCATGTCCGCCGTGCCATGAACGACGAGCGCCGGGCAGCGAATCTCGCCGAGCCGCCCTGAGATGTCATCGCGAGTCTGGAGGCAGCGCGCGGATTCGACGATCAGCTCTTTCGGGCGGGCCTGCCACTTCGCGATCCAGCGGGCGTTCTCGGCCGGTTCGTTGATGATGAGCGCAGCCACGCCCTCCGCCAGCTCGGGGATGGGGCCCACGGACGCCCACGTATCGATCATCCCCTGCCGGCCGGCGCTCTGTTCGGCGGTGTCCGCGTCCGCAGAGGTATCGAGCAGGATGAGCGCGCGCACCCGCTCTGGCGCGAGCAGGGCTGCGCGCAGCGAAAGGAATCCACCCTGCGACATCCCCCCGACGACGGCACGCTCGATCCCGAGATGGCTGAGGAGCGCCAGGCAGTCGGCCGCCGAGTCCCAGTAGGTGAACGGCTTGCCGTCCCAGGTGGTCTCGCCGAAGCCGCGCTCGTCCCACGTGATCACGCGGAACTCGGGCGCCAGCGCGGCGACCTGTGGTGCGAACATCGTCCGGTCCATCAGAAAGCCGTGGGCGAGGATGACCGGCTGGCCGGCGCCGCCTGTGTCGTCGTAGCAGATATCCTGACCGTTAACCGCGGCAAATGGCACGATGTCCTCCGTTCACCGATTGCAAAGTATTGCGGCCCAGCCGGTGAGGGCTGGGCCGCGGACGACCACCCAACGTGAGAACGCTAAACCGTCACGCCGTAAAGGCGCGCAGAGTTCGTCTGCAGGATCTTCTGCAGGGTCGCTTCTGGGAGCTGCCCGAGGTGCTCCTCGATGAAGTCCTTCGGGTAAATCGCGGTCGAATTGGGGCCGGGCGACATGCTCGTGGGGTGCGGGAAATCCGTCTCGTAGAGGATGTTGTCTGGCCCGAGGATTTCGAGCGCCTTCAGCGCGCTCGCCTGTTCGAACCAGAAGCAGGCGTAGACCTGCCGCTTGAAGTACTCACTCGGCAAAAGCTCCATCTCCGGGTGCTCTTCGCGGCAGCCGCTGTTCAGCCACTGCCAGTCCATCGCCTCGAGGACGAATGGCACCCAGCCCACGCCGCTTTCGACACTCACGAAGTTGAGCTTCGGGAAACGGTGGCAGACGCCGCCAAGGATCAGGTCCATGACCGCGTGCGAGTTATCGAGGAAGAGCGAGACTGTGATCTTCGCGTAGGCGGCCTGGCGGCCGTTGTCGACGTTCGCGTTCCGGATCTGGGTCAGGTCGCCCGAGCCGATGTGGAAGTTGACGGGGAGGCCCATATCCTGGGCGGCGGCCCACATCTTGTCCCAGTAGGGCTCGGTGATGCGCGGGAAGCCCCAGATGTAGGGCTGGTTCGTCATGAGGATGCCCTTGTGACCCTTCTGTGCGCAGCGCTCCATCTCCTTCACGCAAAGATCCACGTCCCAGAAGGGCATGGCCATGATGTTGATGAAGCGTTCCGGGGCGACGGAGGTCCAGTCGGTGAGGAAGTCGTTATAGGCGCGCACGCATTCGTAGCGCAGCGTCTCGTCGGTGAGGGAGATGAAGTTTCCGGCGCCGAAACCGCCGACGTTGGGGTAGATCACCTGCGCCCAGATGCCGTACTCATCCATGCGCTGAAGGCGTTCACGGGCGTTCCACGAGCCGTGGTCGGCCTGCTGGAGGGTCGGCGGATGCTTCGGCGGCGCCTCTTTCCAGCCGGCCATGGCGGCCCCGGCGGTGGGCATGAACGGCTTGCCGCCCATGAACCAGCGATCCTCGTTGATCGTCGGGTCGAACTGGACGTGGGGGACCATCTCGCCCCACTTTTGTACGGAGACGCGGTTGGTCCAGAGGTTCTCTGGCTCGGAGACGTGGCTATCGGCGTCGATAACCTTGATGCGTTCGGCGATCATAGTGGCCATGGGAACTCCCCGGGGCGGCCGGTAGTGTCGGGCGCGGGCCGCCGCGATAGCCGGACTATACGCCCGGCGGATGAGGCTGTGTAGGGGGGGCCGCGATCAGTCTAGAATTGCTCCATGCCCGTTAGCGCCGCCACCTACGAACGGATCGCACTCGAAGACCCCGAGGGCCAGTGGGAGCTCGTGGGCTGCGGCCACTTGCGGAGGAAGCCCGGTATGAGCCAGGAGCACAACAGCGGACAGAGCTACGTCGGGTACGCGCTGCAATCGCAGCTGCCCTACGAGGATTACCAGGTCCGGCAGAACAACACGCGCGTCCGACTGCCGAGCGGCCGCTACTTTGTGCCCGACATCTGCGTTGTCCCTCGCGGGTACCTCCATGTGCCAGCGGAAGCAACGCAGGGGCTTGAAACCTACGATCAGCCCCTCCCGTTGATTGTTGAGGTCTGGTCACCCAGCACCGGCGATTACGACGTCGACGAAAAGCTGCCCCAGTACCAGGAGCGTGGCGACCTCGAAATCTGGCGCGTCCACCCCTACGAGCGGACGAT
>JAYUAG010000569.1:0-2817 GCA_043741475.1 Thermoflexaceae bacterium
CGTCCTCGGATCCCAAGAGCGCCCGCGACCGTCACGGCCAGAATGTGTGGAGACTCGTTGTAGGTAGGGATGAAGACATCGACGCTGCCTGGCGGGAACCCATCCTTCCGCGCCCACGGTCCGCGTCCCACGTCGTGAACGTGAACAGCACGAGTGTCAGGTGGCCGTGTGCCTCAGCGAGGAGCAAAGGGAGGGCAAGCCAGAGAGCGTTCTCGTTGAGCGTGTACAGGGCGCGCCACAGAGAAAGACAAACCCGGCCACGATTGCCACCACGGCAATCGCCCGCACCGCGGGCTCCGGCAGCCTCTGTGGCGCGGGCGCGTCGTCCTGGATATCAGCCATTTCCGTTTTAATGTCGTCCGCGAGCGCCCAAAGGCACACCAGGGCATCACTACCTGACGGGACGTGCGTTCAGAACTCCAGCTCGACTCCGGTGCACTCGGCTTTAATGACGGCGCTGCGCCTGCTCAGCCAGGAATCAGCTCAAGCGTTGCCTCGGCGTTCGCTTCGATATCGGGCCAGTCCACAAACAGCGGGTGGTAGGCAACGTCGCGCCAGCGGTGAAGTTCGTCCGCGTAGTGCGGCGACCCCGGCTGTCCGGAGTTTCCCGGCGGCACGCACACTTGCGCGCCGTTCACGTCCCCCATGTCGAGCAATATGCGGAAGGAGACGCCATGGGGCGCGGCCACGCCCTTCTCCGTGAGCGCGCTGAAGGGTGAGTGCGCGTCACCAGGGAGCGCGACCGGCGGCGGGTTGAGCAACGCCGCCAGCTCCGGGTCGCGGCCCAGGTTGTGCTCCCAGGGCATCTGGTGGAATGCATCCCAGCGCCACGCCACTGTGTCCGGGCCGTAGTGTGCCGATACTGCGGCGAAGCCGACCCCAAGGGCCACCTTGATCGCGTCGTCCCATGAACGGGCTCCACCGAGCATCAACTGGCTGCCCTCGAGCACCTGCTCGAAGAGGACGCGCCGCTCCTCCACGTGCGCCGCCTGTGCGATGTTCGGGACGCGCGCATAGAACGCCCGCACTGTGGCCTCGACAAGCGCCTCGCAGGTGCGGTCGAAGAGGAGCGCGGCTGCGCTCTCGGCGCGGTAGTTGCCGTCCCAACTAGCGAGTATGGCGCGGGCGCGCTCTCCGTCGCCCGTGGCGCCCTCGACAGCTCCGAATCGCCGCCCGAGCGCCCGCCCAAGGACGCTGGTGGTATCGCTCTGCATTGCCGAGTTCTTCGCGGCGTCGAACACCGGCACGCCGTCCATCAGCTCCCTCAGGCGGTCGGCGCGGAAGCGCGTCGCCACAAACGAAAGGTGGTGCGGGTAGTCCGGGGTGGTCGTGCGGTTGTTTGCGGTGACGAAGAACCCGTTGTCGGGGTTGGTCTCCGACGGCAGTTCATCTTTCGGGACGTCGCCCTGCCACTCGTGCTCGCCGTCCCAGCCGGGGACGGGCAGAAGCCAGGCAGGGCGCTTCGGGATCCGCCCCACATACTGATAGGCGACATCGCCGGCCGTGTCGGCAAAGCAGTAGTTGCCGCTGACAGAGTCATAGCGACGGAGCGCTTCGCGAGCCTCGCCCAGCGAACGCGCGCGCAGCATCGCGAGCGTCGCATCCATATCGTGCACCGGCTCGGCGAGCCCCCAGCGTGCGGCCACCACCTCGTCGTCCGTCTCAGGATTGCCCGCGACCACAGGCCCGTGACGCGTCAGCCATGTGACACTGTGTGAACCTTCGCCATCCTTCACATCGAACGTCTCATCAAGTCGCTTCAGCGGCGCCCACTCGCCCTTGAAGAGCGCTTCGGGCCCGTCCGTCCCGCGCCTGATCCGCTCGCGATAGAGGTCCCAGCGGTCGCCCTGGGCGTGCGTCATCACCCAGCCGACGTGGCGGTTGTGGCCGTAGAAGACCGGCCCGGGATAGCCGGGGTTGCATGGCCCCGCCACGGTGAACTCGGGACACTCCATGTGCACGACGTACCACTGCCCGGGCACGGTGATCGCGAGATGCGGGTCGCCCGCGAGCAGGGGCGTACCCGTCGCCGACTTCGAGCCGTGGATCACCCAGCAGTTCGAGCCCCCGCCGGCGGCCACCGCCCCGTCGGGTTCGCCCATCGCGCAGACGATGTCCGCCTTGAAGGGATGATCCTCGCCGGTCCAGCGCGCGCCCGAGGGGGTGATCACGACCGCGCCCGCATCGAGGCCACCGACGAGCGCGCTCACGGCCGCGGCGCCGAGGGCCTTCCCCACCATCGCCAGCTTGAGCTTCGTCGCCCAGGTCGCGCCGGAGTTGACCATCTTGATGATCGCGAGCGAGTCCACCGGCGACCACGGCGCCATCACGTGGTCGATGAGGTGGAACTCGTACGGCCGCGGCTGTGTCGCGATGGCGGCATTGACGCCGTCCGCGTAGGCCTGGAGGGCGGCGCGGGCGTCCGCACTCTGCGCCTCCCAGTCCTGGGCGGCCAGGCGACCGTACCCGAGCCGCCGGTTCTGGCGGTCCAGCCCGAGCAGCCCGCGATTGAGCATCGCCGCCGCCCGGCCGTGCGCCATCTGCCGGTACAGTTCGATCTGGAAGGCGCGGTCCTGGGCCATGCAGAAGCCCTGGCCGAAGAACGCGTCGGGCGTGCTCCCCGCGCGGATGTGGGGCACGCCCCAGCGGTCGCGCACGATCGTGATCGGCCCATCCGTCCCCGCGACCTTCGTCTCGCCTTCGTGCACGGCAAGGCACGCCTCAGGTGTAATTCCCGGTTTCATTGCTCTACTCCTGCGCGGGGCTGTGGCGGGGAGTCTACGCGGAACCGTGGAGCATCGTCTGGGCCTGCTACCG
>JAYUAG010000570.1:0-6646 GCA_043741475.1 Thermoflexaceae bacterium
GCGCATGTTCAGGGCCTCGTGGTCCAGCGCTTCCTTCAGGCCCGATAGCCCGGCCATGTTGAGGTTAGCCTTCATCCGGCCGAAGGAGCCGGTCGGTCCGGCCGCGAGTTTCGCGCAAAAGGCGAGGCCCTGGTCGAGCCAGTCGTCCCCGTCGAACACACGGTTGGCGATGCCGAGTTCGAGCGCCCTGCGAGCGTCCATCACCTCCGCCGTGAAGTAGAGTTCGCGCGCCTTGCCCGCGCCCACAAGACGCTGGAGGAAGTAACTGCCGCCGAAGTCGCCGCTCAGACCGACGTTGCGGAACGCGGTGCCGAACTTCGCCCCCGGCCCGCAAACGCGCAGGTCGCAGGCGAGGGCCACGCTCATGCCGGCGCCCACCGCGTGGCCGTTCACGAGTGCGACCGTCGGCTTCGGCATCGTGTGCAGCCGTAGCGAGACCGCATCCTGGCGCGAGCGCAGGTCGCGCACCTGGAATTCAAGCCGCGCCACCGTGTCGTCTGGCGCGGCGGTTTCGCCTTGCACCGGCTGGCGGTCGTTGCGGCGCTGCATGTTGCGCACGTCCCCGCCCGCGCAGAACGCCCGCCCGGCGCCCGTGATGGCGACGCAGCGGACGTCGCGGTCCTCCTCGCACTCGGCGAGGTAGCGGCTCAGCAGCGGGATCAGCTCACCGCCCATGGCGTTCAGGCTCTCCGGCCGGTTGAGGGTGATAAGGGCGACGCCGTCCGGGCGCCGGTCAATGAGTACGTCCGACATAGGGTCTCCGGGGTGTGAAGTCGGCCCATCCTACGCGATCCGGCCCCGCGGGTCCGCCGGGGGCCAGCCCTCACCCCCTGCCCCGCGCCTGCGGTTCTCCTTCCAATCGTCTTCCTCGTACCACCAGGCGGCCCAAGGTTGTATTAACCGCAGGCCGTCGGCCGTGTCGCCGCGAGTTTGGCGGCCAACGTCACTGAGCAGTCTGTTCGCGAACGACGTCAAGTACGCGGAGCCTGGCGCGCCGGAAGTTGCGCGCGACGAACCAGCGGAAAGCCGCCGCCGCGGGCGCGAAACCGCCGATCTCCGCACGATACGTCAGCAGCGTCCCGTCAGGGTGGGGCTCGAACGTCTGCGTGAGCGTCATGCGGACTGGCCGAGACGGCTTGATGTTCTCGAGGACCATGCGCCGTGGCGGATCCCATTCACGCGTGACACTGACGATTCGGATCGGGATGCCAAACATCCGGCCGCGAATGTTGTTCCGGCCGCCCTGGCGCATCACTCCGCCCTCAGGCTCGTAGCGCGTGATCATCGGGTCGATCCTGGGCCCATTGCCGGGGTCGCCGATTATGGCGAACGCCCGATCCGGACGGGCAGGGAGTATGATCGATTCCTCGAATACGGCCACTGCGTGCTCTCTCTTCCTCGAAGACCTACTGGTAGGTTCTGTCGGCTCGCCAAACGACTTCGGTGAGCGCGACGCGACCGGGGCGGCGGTCGAAAAGGACATCGGACATGGTGTCGCGGCTCCGGGATGGAAGGTGAGGCCATCCTACGCGATAGGTGACCAACTGGCGGGGCGCCGGACCGTACCCTGGTCGCGCGAGGCCAGTCACAAACCCCGCTGCGCCATAAGGTGAAAGCGGTATTCGACCGAGTCGCCTTCGATGCCGAGCTGATAAAACAGGGTGTTGATATCGCCGTGATGCCCTCGCTCGTGCAGAAGCAGGTGCACGAGTAGCTCACCCCGGCTGAACGGGATTATCTCGCCGTCGATCTGGAAATCGCGGAGGCGGCCCAGCTCGGCGTCGCTCGTCCCGTCGAGGAGCTGCCGGAACTGTGCCCGCACCTGCGCCCGGTGCTCCGCGATCTGCGCGAGTGTGCGGTCGGCGTCGTCAGGGATCGCCGGCGGGCCGCTCACCGGGTCGCGGAGCCAGCGGTGGTAGCCGATGAGGATGTGCGCGAAGGCGTCGCGCAGCGCGGGCCAGCCTGAGCCGGGGGCGGGCGTATTCCAGATCCGGTCGCCGCCGGCCGCCTCGGCGATGTGGAAGAGCTGCCGCCAGGCCCAATCGCTGTAGGCGAAGAGGTCTTCGATGCCCGCACGGTCAGTCGCCATAAGCTGACTCTAGGCGGGCGAACGATGGCCTGCAATTTCCATTTCTTCGGTGCGTCCAGGCCAGGGAGGCCCGCGCTACCCGCCCGAGACGCTCACGGCCACTGGCGCCACCGTCGGCTCGCCGCGGAGCGCGCCTCGCCTCGCCAGGCGGAAGCTGAGCGCCACCGCAACGCCAAGCCCGCACAGCGCGGCCTCGAGGAGGATGCTCTGGCGCACGCCGAAGTGCTCGGCGAACTGGCCCGTGAAGAACCCGCCGATCGGCGTCGAGCCCGCCATCAAGAGGAAGAAGATGCTCATCACCCGTCCGCGAAGCTCGTCCGGCACGAGCAGCTGGACGGTCGTGTTCGCCGTCGTCGAGAAGAAGACGCTCGCCGCGCCGAAGACCGCGAGCAGCCCGGCGGTCAGGATGTACGAACCGGAGAGGGCGATGCACCCGAGCATCGTCGCGAAGACCACGGCTGCGCCGACGAGCACGCGCAGGTTCGCCTTCCCCAGCATAGCCAGCGAGAGCGCGGCCACGAGCGAGCCCACGCCCATGGCCGAAGTGAGCAGCCCGAACTTCTCCGCGCCCACCTTCAAGACGAACTCTGCCACGAGCGGGATCATCACCGTGAAGTTGAATCCGAAAGTGCCGATGAAGCCGAGCATAATGAAGATGAAGAGCACGGACGGGGTTCGGCCAGCGTAACTCAGCCCGGCCCCGATCTGGCGGAAGATGTTCCCCGTCGCCCGCTTGCGGCCCGCGTCGCGGCGCATTTCCGAATCGCGCATCAAAAGCAGCCCGCCCACAACGATCACGTAGCTTGCCGCGTTCATGAAGAACGATGGCGCAAGGCCGAAGCGCGCGATCGTCAGCCCGCCGATGCTCGGCCCCGCGATGCGGGCGACGTTGAAGACGCTCGTGTTCAGCGCGACCGCGTTCACCAGGTGCTCCTTGCCCACGAGTTCGGCCGCGAACGACTGGCGCACGGGGCCATCGAAGGCGTTGAAGAGCCCGAGAAAGAGGGCGAGGCCGTACACGTGCCAGAGCTGCACGGTGTCGCTGAAGACGAGCGCGCCGAGAATCAGCGCCTGGACGCCCGAACCGACCTGGGTGATGACGAGGGTGCGGCGCTTGGGCCAGCGGTCGGCGAAGACGCCCCCGAAGAGCGTGAGGAGCGTGATCGGCAGAAACTGCAAGGCCGTGACCATGCCCAGCGCCGCGGGCGAACCGGTGAGCTTGAGCACGAGCCAGGCCTGGGCCGTGCGCTGCATCCACGTCCCGCTGAGCGAGACCATCTGGCCGAAGAAGTAGAGACGGTAGTTCCGGACGGTGAGGGAGCCGAAGGAGCGTCGAACGCTGGCCACGGGTCGAGTGTACCCTAACGCGTACGTAAGGGTAAGTGCAGGTGCGTCTGTCCGGCCGGGGCCGTTAACCACAACCGCCCCGACCGCGCCGTCACGCCGCCCAGCAGTGGCCGGTGTTACGATGCGCCATCTTGTCACCAGGAGGCGCTCCATGGCGCGCATCCCGCTCCCTACCCGCGACGCCCTGTCGCCCGAACTTCAGGATCGTTGGGATCGCACGGCGGCCCGCGGCCCGGTCCTCAACATCCAGCGGGTGTTCTTCGCGAACCCTGCCCTCCGCGTCGACGCGCTCTCCGCCTGGCGCGCGAGCGGGCTGGACCCGCGCAGTCGTGAACTCGTCATCCTGCGCTGCGCCTTCCGCAAGCAGAGCCGATACGAGTGGCATCAGCACGTCCGCATCGCGCGCGATGCCGGCGTGACCGATGCCGAGATTAACGGCGTTCGCGACTGGGCGAACAGCGCGCTCTTCTCCGCCGCGGACCGTGCACTCCTTGACTACATCGACGCGCTGGCGGACGACCCGCGCCCACCTGACCACGTTTTTACGGCGTTCGCCACCGGCCGTTCCGAGGCGGACATCGTGGGCGTTACCTTCCTCGCGACCATGTACTTTCAACTTGCGCATGTCATGAGCGCCCTCGACCTCGAAACCGAAGAGCCGTTCGTCGGCTGGGAGCTTCCCCAGGGTTGAGCCGGGTCTCAGAATACTGCCTCTCCCACACCAACACCCCTCTGGAGTCCGACTATGCCCGAATCTCTCCCCAGCTACCGTGGCCTCCCCTTCAAGCCCGGCAACCCGCCGAAGACCGCCTGGGGGCTCTTCGGCGACGACGACAACGTCGGCATGTTCAACCTCCAGACGGCGGAGCGGATCGTCGCCGCGGCGGCGCTGGTGAAGAAGGGCGCCGTCTTCGCCATGAACTGGGAGCAGGAGAAGCCGAACCCGCCCCTCTACAGCCGCGGCAAGTTCCGCCACACCGTCTTCCGCGAGATCCCGGTCGGCAACCACGGCGACGACGTGCTCGACAATTTCTACACCCAGGCCTCGAGCCAGTGGGACGGCCTCACCCACGTGGGCGATTACGAGCACGGTTTCTGGGGCGGCGTCACGAGCGCCGGCCTCAAGCAAAGCGGCGACAAGACGCGCCTCGGCATCGACCATTGGGCGCGGCGCGGCATTGCCGGGCGCGCGGTGGTGCTCGATGTGGCCCGCTACCTGGAGTCCCAGGGACGGCCGATCAACTGCGGCGAGCGCGTCGATATCACGGTCGACGACCTGGAGGCGACGCGGCGCGCACAGGGCGTGGAGTTCCGCACAGGCGACGTCTGGCTCCTGCACACGGGCTGGGTGGAGTGGTACGAGGCCCAGCCGCAGCAGGTCCGGCAGGCGATCTCTGTCACGCAGAACCTGAAGACGCCGGGGCTCCAGTGCTCGGAGGCGATGGCCGAGTACATCTTCGACCACCACCCGGTGGCCCTTTGCGGCGACAACCCGGCGCTCGAGGCGTGGCCGCCGCCGAACTTCATCGACCCCGAGGGCTTCCTCCACCACTGGATCATCGGCCGCTTCGGTATGGCCATCGGCGAGATGTTCCAGCTCACGGGCCTCTCCGCCGATTGCGCCGCCGATCGCGTCTATGAATGTCTCTTCGTGGCGGCGCCGTTGAACATCCAGGGTGGCACGGGCAGCCCGCCAAACGCGCTGGCGATGAAATAGCCGGGCAGCGGGCGGCTAACCAAAACGCGCCCTTTCGGGCGCGTCTTGCGATGGGCATGAAAAGGGGGCGGCGGATGTGTGGAGCGGACACGACATCCAGCGCAGCCCCAGACGTGTTTTACCACCGCCGCTCAACTTTCGCAAGCCCCAGTTTTGTGAAGATTCTGCAATCCTTGACCGCCGCCCCGCGCGCCATAGACTGACACTCAGATGAGAAGCCTCGTTCGTCTCGCCTGGCTCGCCGCTATCGTCACCGCGCCACTCTCGCCCGCCCTCGCCCTCGCCCAGGAATCCGGCGCCGCTGGCGGCACGCGCGATGTCGTGCCCGTCGCCGCCTGGACGATTGTGACTGTGGTCCTGTTCGCCCTCGTGGGGACGGTCTTCTACCTGTTCAAGCGGCGCATAGGCGGCTTCCCCGCGAACCCGGCCTGGAAAGCGCCGATCACGATCATGCCCAGCAAGGACTTCGCCGACGAAGGCGCCTTCGGCGACGCGCCAGTCGACGCCCACCACTAGGCGGCCGGGCAGACTCACACAAAGACACGAAGACCGCTAAGAGAATCTTGAAGGACAGGTCTTCGTGCCCCTTGCGTCTTTGTGTGAGTTTGGCCGGAAGACTGGTCGCCTATGGCCCCTTGGGCACGCCCGTTGTCTTCACCGCCTGCACGGACTTGAGGATGTGGGCGAAGCGCTCGCGCTGGACGAAGGCGCCTTCGGCGACGCGCCGGTTGACGCCCACCACTAGCGGCCGGGCCCGCCTGAGGGAACCGCGCGCGTGAGCAAGCGGATGGGCGACCAACTCTCGTGTGCGGCAGATCGGCGCGATCCGGCGCGATCAGCATCCGCTTGCTGACGCGCGCGGTTCCGGCTCTGGCGTGAACCCAGCCCGTTTTACAGGCCCCGGGGCACGCCTGTGGTCTTCACCGCCTGGACGGACTTGAGGACGTGGGCGAAGCGCTCTCGCTGGGCTGGCGTCTGCACCGGCATTTGCAGCCCGATGCGGCTCGCGTATTCACGGTGCTCGTTGATGAACCCGGGAAGCTGGTCGTAGGTCGAAGTCTGGGCGAAGCCGCGCAGCACCTCCTCCGGGATCACCTGCTTCATCTCCTCCCATTTCCCCTGGAGCGAGAGCGCGTGGAGCTGGTTGCCCAGGTCCCGCCAGCCGTGGACATCGAGGACCTCGTGGTAACTCCGCGTCGACCCGTAAAACGAGATGGGCTGGCGCAGCCGTTCGAGGCCTTGTTCGATCTCCGATTCCGTTTCGCCGAAGACGGTGAAGCCGCCACCGGTGATCTCGATGTCCGTCCAGGACTTCCCGCCACGCTTCAGGCCGATGCCGATGTTTGGCAGGAGCACGTCGCGCATGTACTTGTCCGTCATGAAGCCGTGCGGCATGACGACGTCCGCGACTTCCCCCGCGACCCGCGCCATGGCGTCGCCCACGCAGGCGAGCCCGATCTTCGGCTCCGGGTAGGGCAGCGGCCCCGGATTGA
>JAYUAG010000571.1:0-2815 GCA_043741475.1 Thermoflexaceae bacterium
ACTGTGTCAGCAGATCCGCCAGTTGCCGCGGGTCCCTCAGTTGGACTCTCAACACCTCACGGCGCTCCTGATACAGGACGGCTGTTACTGAGTCCTCGAAGATCGTGTTGAGCGTCGGGTAGCCGATCTGGATCTTGTTCCGGATCTCGACGTCGAGGTCGTCGTCGGTGTCTTTCGCTTCCCAGTAGCCGCGTGGGAGGCTGTTGCCATCTCGGATCGTGCCGTCGGGGTAGATGTTCCGTCGCTGCGCGTGTGACGCGAGTTCGTCGATGACCACCCACTGCTTGGGCGCCGTCGCGGAAAGGAGGTTGTGGAACGCCGGCCGAATCGCGCCTTCGTGCCGCACGCCTTCGGCCGCCAGCCTGTCGAGGGTCTGATAGTAGGTGGACAAGGCTTTGTGGGACGGCTTGATTGGATGGGTGGCGGTCATAGGAACAAGCGGATTGTAGCGGGTGACCGGCGTCGAAGCCGTGGGTAGATGGGACGACCGCGGCGGACCATCCATCACAGGACGCGCTCCCTCACGGTCGCGGTACGGGCCCAGGAGTCTGCACCAGCTAATCCGTACCGCGAACGTAAGTGAGCGCCGTCTGCCGAACCAACTCCGGCGTGATCGACCCGGGAGTAGCGGGGGCCCGACGCCGGACGTACGCTCGTGCCGTGTCTGCCCCGATCGCCTTCTTCATCACGTTCCGGTGCTACGGGACGTGGCTCCATGGCGATGAACGGGGCTCGATCGATGCCGTCCACCGTGCGCCGGGGAGCCCGACGGTGGCGCCACATCCGATGCGAGAAGCGTTCGAGCGCGGTCAGCTGAAGCGCATGCCGATCGAGCTGGACAGCGATCGCCGTCGCGTTGTCGAGGCGACGCTCGTAGAAGTGTGTCGTCATCGAGGGTGGACGCTGGTGGCGGCGAACGTCAGGACGAATCACGTGCATGTCGTCGTGGCGGGGGCGGAGACTCCGGAGCGGATGATGACGGCGTTCAAGGCGTGGAGCACACGGCGGATGCGGGAGGCGGGCCTCGTGGCCGAGGGCTCGCCGTGGTCGCGGCATGGGAGTACGCGGTATCTGTGGGACGAGACGGAGCTGGCGGACGCAGTCGCCTACGTGATGGATGGTCAGGGTGCGCCGCTGGGGTGATCGGGGTGGGTGAAGGCGAAAGTGCCTTCGTGAGTGGCACTCCCTCACGGTCGTGGTATGGATACAGGACTCCGCGTCACCAATCCGTACCGCGACCGTCAGGGAGCGCCGCCCCCAGAACCAGCCCGGGCAGCGGGCACGGCCGGGCGACCGGCGTGCCGCTTGTTCTCCCCGCTGCCACCGTCCCGTTCCCGCTCCCACCCGCTGCCAACTACCCTCGTCCCATGGCCGCCGCGCGCACCGCTCCCGCACACACGCCCCGCTACACGTGCGTTCCCCCTCCCCACACGTGCGTTCCCGTGCGTTCGCATGCGTTCCCCGTGTGGCGCGTTTCCGGAGCGATCACATGAGCGCCTGTTCCGCCACCACCAAGCACGGCTTCCCCTGCCGCTTCCCCGCCCGCCGTAACACCGACCGTTGCCTCAACCACGAAGCCGCCGCCGATACCGCCCAGAACGCCGTCCGCGCAGGCGCCGCCTCCGCCATCGCCCGCCGCCGCTACCCGCCTCGACTCTCGGCTACACCGAATTCAGCCTCACCGACCGCACCTCCATCCAGGCCGTCCTCGACACCATCGTCCGCCTCCAGCTCGCCGGTCGCCTCTCCCCAGCGAACGCCAACGTCATCCTCCGCGCCTGCTCCATCGCCACCCGCAACTTCGAGACGCCCCGCTCAGCCGGCGCTCCGATCCGCCCGCAAGCCCGTCCAGCACGATTGATTCGGCTACTTCGACAAGGTCATCGCCCTCCTCGATACGATTGACCCCGTCCTTCAGGAAACCGGCATCGACACCGTAGACTTCCCACCTCCGCCCCCACCCCCAGACGGCGACTTCGCCGAAACCGACCCAGACCTCCGCTTCCGCCTCCACGAATCACCCGAGCTGATGCCGTGCTTCCCGTAACGCGCCCGGCCCGCAGTTCCCGCTGCTCCCCTCGCCCGCGAAGTGGGAGAGGGGCCGGGGTGAGGGCAGGACGCCCGGCGTCATCTTCCGGGAGCGCTACTCCGCAGTCCTCAGTCCTCAGTCCCCTTTCAACTCGCCCCCAGCGACGGTCGCCCCCTACACTTCCCTCCATGCCCCTTCGACCCCTGAACAGCGTCGCTTCACGTACGGCCGTGTTTGGCGAGTCGGTCATCCGCGAGATGACGCGGCTCGCGAACATCCACGGCGCCATGAACCTCGCCCAGGGCTACCCTGACTTCCCCGCGCCGGACTTCATCAAGCAGGCGGGCATCGACGCCATCAACGCCGACATCAACCAGTACGCCATCACCTGGGGCTCCTACCGCCTGCGCAAGGCGATCGCCGACAAGACGAAGCGCTTCTACGGCCTCGACCTTGACCCGGACCGCGAGATCACGGTCACCTGCGGCGCGACGGAGGCGATGATGGCGGTGATGCTCGCCACCATCGAACCGGGCGACGAGGTGGTGGTCTTCGAGCCCTTCTACGAGAACTACGTCCCTGACGCGGCCATGAGCGGGGCGAAGCTCGTCTTCGTCACGCTGCGCCCGGAAACCGAGTTCGCCATCGACTTCGACGAACTGCGCGCGGCTTTCAGCCACCGCACGCGCGCGATCATCGTGAACACGCCGAACAACCCCAGCGGTCGCGTCTTCAGCCGCGCGGACCTGGAGGGCATCGCCGCGCTGTGCCAGGAGTTCGACTGCC
>JAYUAG010000572.1:0-2807 GCA_043741475.1 Thermoflexaceae bacterium
CATCCCCGCCTTCTCCATAACGCGGCGGCTGGCCGTGTGGCCGACGAAGGTATCCGCTTCGACGCGCGTGACACCGGCCGCGAACAGTGCCGCCAGCAGACCACGAAGCGCCTCCGTCGTGTAGCCCTTGCCTTCGACCGCGGCCGAGACGCCGTAGCCGACCGTGAAGTGCCCGTCGCCCGCGCCGGGCGAACCGCCGATTTCGCCGATCACGCGGCCGTCCGCCTTGCGCATCATGAAGTAGCTCACGAAGCCAGGCGCCTCCGCGGTGCGGGCGCCCGCGAGCAGGTCGGCCACTTCGAGCGCCATCGGCGTCGGGTAGCCCTCACCGAACTTCAGGCCCGGTGGCACGCGACCTTCGAGCAGCGCCAGCGCCTCATCCACGGTCGTGCGCCGCATCCTCAGGCGTTCGGTTTCGAATTGGTCGGGCAGTCCGGTCAATCCGGGTTTTCGCCGAGCGCCCGCAACGCCTCGAGCGCGCTCGGAGCGTGCGCCTCGAAGTCGCGCGCGTCGACGAACACGTGGCGGACCACATGGTCCTTGTCGATCACGACGGTCGTGCGATTGTGAATCCCGAACGGTTCGTTGTACGTGCCGTAGTCGCGGCCGGCCGTGTTCTTGGGGAAGTCGCTGACGAGCGGGAACTCGAGCCCCAGCTTCTCGTGGAACTCCCCGGCGGCGGCGAAGGAATCAACGCTGATGCCCAGGACCTGGGCATTCGCCCTCACGAACGCATCGGTGTGCGTGCGGAAGGACGTCATTTCGTTCGTTCAGCCACCGGTGAAGGCGAGCGGATAGAACGCGAGGACGAGGTGCTTCCCGGGGAACGAATCCAGCGTGACGGGCTGGCGCGCCTTGTCGAGGAGCGTGAACGGAGGGGCGGGCTGACCAATCTCAAGTGCCATGCTCCCCAGCTTACACTTCGATGGTAGCCTGCGCGCGTGGAAGGCCAGCCAACGGCGACGCTCCTCGTCAACCCCGCCGCGCGGCGGGTGGCGAAGAGCGGGCTCGACCCCGCACGGATCGCGTGGTACCTCGATCGGCGCGGCCTCGCGGTCGAGGTCGTGACGCCCGCCTCGCCCATGGAGGCGACGGACGCCGCGCGGCTGGCGGCCCGCCGGGGCGACCGTTTCCTCTTCGCGCTCGGCGGCGATGGCACGTTGCGGGACTGCGCGGGCGGGCTGGCCGGCTCGGAGACGGCGCTGGCGGCGCTGCCCGGCGGCACCGTCAACATCTGGTGCACGGAGGCGGGCATCCCCCGCGGGCTCCGCGCCGCGCTCGACTGCCACCTCTCGGGGCAGCGCCTGCGCATGGACCTCGGGTACGCGGACGGCCAGCCGTTCCTCCTGATGGCCTCGGCGGGCTGGGACGCGGCCGTCGCGCGGGCGGTCTGGCCCCGCGTGAAGCGGCGCTTCGGTGACCTCGCGTACGTGGCGCGGGCGGCGACGATGGCGCCCTGGCTGCGTACGACCCCGGCGCGCTGGCGCAGCGGCCTCGCCATCGACGAGCACCCGCTCGCGATGATCGTCATCAGCAACACGCGGCTGTACGGCGGACGCATACGCTTCACCCCCGGGGCCGTGGCCAACGACGGGCTGCTCGACTTCGCCGCCCTCTGCCCGGGCGGGCTCGGCGCGACCCTGCGGCTCGCCATGAAGTCGGCGCGCTCGCGGGTGACAGCTGGCCCGGGCGCGGTCGTCGGGCGCGTGGCCGAGCTAGCGATCGAGACCCCCGGCATCCCCTTCCAGCTCGACGGCGACTTCGCGGGCGAAACCCCGGCGACCTTTCGGGTCGCGCCGCGCGCGCTCGTGGTGAGTGTGCCGGCGGGCGCCCTTCCGCCCATCCTCGCCCCGCGCCAGGACTGAGGCCTGCGTGGTAGCCGCGCGGCACTGCCCGCGCTGACTGGCGCGCGTACTCGGGCCGTTCGGGCCGACCCTCGGCGACGCGGCCCCAGGAGCCGCGGCCGTCTCTGGCCGCGGGTGCAATCGACGGATGCGGGACGCGCCGCCCGCCACCCCGCTCACTGCCAGTGCGCACAGAGGGGCACGGCTCCTTGGCACTGGTGCGAAAGAGATCCACTGCTTGTAGCAGTGTCGTGAATCCGGGCGGGGACTGCCTGGGACTGCTGGCAGCTGTGTGCGCGGCTGCTAGCAGTGGGGATGGACGCTGGTGCGACCCGGTCGGGCGGAGCCGTGGCTCGACCGCGTCTGGGGGCTGAGCGCGGGCGCGGCGAGGGGAGGCATGGGGCGAGGGTCGCAGGTGGGGCGGGGAGCGCGGAGGGAGGGTTGGCGCTGGGCGTCGGGCCCTCACCCCCTGACCCCTCTCCCGACTTCGCGGGCGAGGGGGAGTAGCACGGGCACTCGGGACTGAGAACTCAGGACTCGGAACCTGGCGGGTGGCATAATGCGCTCATGAGCACGAAGACGGTTTCGTGATTACGGCGTTTCTCACCCGCCGCCAGCTTCCGTTCGAGAGGAGACGACAGGTATGGCCGCCCCTGAACTGGGACGCTTCCTGCCGCTCATCGACGCTGTGAGGGGGACGCCGAAGGGTTACCTGTGGTCGTCCTACGACGCCGAGGCCGATGTCCTCTACGTGAACTTCAAGCGTCCCGCCGTTGCCACCGACAGCGAACTCACGGACGAAGACGTGCTCGTCCGCTACGAGGGCGAAGAGGTAATCGGGCTGACCATCCTCCACGCCAGCACGCGGAGCGGCGCCGACGCCGCCAGTTGAGGAGTTGAGAAGGACTCAGGACGGACTCAGGACTGCAAGCTCCGGACGCGAGGCGGCGCGGGTGGCATAAT
>JAYUAG010000573.1:0-6605 GCA_043741475.1 Thermoflexaceae bacterium
AGGGCCACACCTTCCACACCAGCCGCTGGGACTACGACTACACGGGCGGCGACGCCTACGGCAACCTGGACGGCCTGAAGGACAAGCGCGTCGGCATCATCGGCACGGGCGCGACCGCCATCCAGTGCGTGCCGTTCCTCGGCGAGGCGGCGCAGCAGCTCTACGTGTTCCAGCGCACGCCCTCATCGGTCGATGTCCGCGGCAACCGGCCGACCGACCCTGACTGGGCGGCCTCGCTCCAGCCCGGCTGGCAGAAAGAGCGCATGGACAACTTTTCCAGCCTCGTCACCGGCGGACACCAAGAAGAAGACCTCGTGGCCGACGGCTGGACCGACATTTTCCGCAGGCTGATCGAAGCCGCGCCGCGCGCGGGCGCGCAGACCTCGGAAGAGGTGGCGGCGGCGATGGAACTCGTCGACTTCGAGAAGATGGAGCAGGTTCGCGCCCGCGCCCAGGCGCTCGTCGATGACCCCAACACGGCCGAGGCGCTCAAGCCCTACTACCGCCAGTTCTGCAAGCGCCCGACCTTCAACGACGAATACCTGCAGACGTTCAACCGGCCGAACGTGTCCCTCGTCGACACGAACGGCAAGGGCGTGGACCGAGTCACCGAGAACGCTGTCGTGGTGGATGGCCGCGAGTACGAGGTTGACTGTCTCATCTTCGCCACAGGGTTTGAAGTCGGCACCGCCTACACGCGCCGCGCCGGCTACGACGTGATCGGCCGCGACGGCATCACCCTTTCGGAGAAGTGGGCGGACGGTCTCTCAACCTTCCACGGTTTCCAGAGCCACGGCTTCCCGAACTGCTTCCACATGGGCCTCACCCAGGGCGCGCTCACGGTGAACTTCACCCATGCGCTCACGGAACAGAGCGCCCACGTCGCTTACATCGTGCAACAGGCTATCGCGGCGGAAGCGCGGACGGTGGAGGCCACGCAGGCTGCTGAAACCGAATGGGTGGAGATCATTCGCAGGCTCTCGAAACGGAGCGAGCGGTTCCAGGCGGAGTGCACGCCGGGGTATTACAACAGCGAGGGGATGCCGAACGCAAACACCGACTTCGTGAGCGGGCAGTATGGCAACGGCCCCGCCGAGTTCTTCCAGTTGCTCGCCGACTGGCGGGCGGAGGGTAGCCTGAAAGGGCTGGAGGTCGTGTGACGAGGTGCCGGAGTATCGCGGTAGCGGAGTGGGCAACCCCCTGGCGACAGAACCCACCGGACTCGCGCGGCTGACGATCCCAGCGCGTGCGGCGACACGCGCCACGGTTGTAGTCCGAACCGCTGAGGCTTTCCCGCTCCGGTCAGTAGCGCGGACGTCAGTGAGCGCTGCGGTAGTCCAGGGAACGCTGCTCAGACGGCGCCCGACAGGACCCGGACTCACGCGGCTGACCATCTGGGCGCTTGCTGACGCGCGCGCGACGGACTGGCGGGTGGGGGGCGGTGTGAGTACGACACCGTCTGAGAGACGAGTCGTCATGTGAGCTGGAATCGCTCACGCGGTAGCTTCGAGGGCCGCTTTGAGCGTGGCGAGGAAGCGGCCCGCTTCGAGGCCGTCGAGGGCGCGGTGGTCGAAGCTCAAGCAGACGTTCACCATCCAGCGTATCGCGATCGCGTCCTCGACCACGACCGCACGCTGAACCGCGCGTTCCATCGTGACGATGCCCACCTCCGGGTGGTTGACGATCGGCTTCGAGGCGATCGAGCCGAATGCGCCCGTGTTGTTGACCGTAAACGTGCCGCCCTCGATGTCGGCGACGCGCAGCTTGCGCGTGCGGGCGCGCTCGGCGAGGTCGGCGATGTGCGCGGCGAGGCCTTCGAGGCTCAGCTCCTGGGCGTCGTGAATCACGGGGACGACGAGCCCTTGCTCAGCGGCGACGGCGATACCCAGGTTCAGCGCGGAGTAGCGGCGCAGCTCCTCGCCCTCCCAGCGGGCGTTGAGGGCGGGCGCCTCGCGCAACGCGGCGCAGACGCTCTGGACGAAGTAGGGCAGGAGGGTGAGCTTCACGCCCGTGCGTTCGAACTGGCCGCGGTCGCGGTCGCGGCGGCGGACGAGGCGTGTGACGTCGGCTTCGACCATCGTCCACGCCTGCGGGGCTTCGAGGTTCGATTTGACGAGGTGGGCCGCGATCGTGCGGCGCGTGGGAGACAGCGTGACGACCTCGTAGGATGAGGTCGTCGGCAGAGGGGCCTGGGGCGCGCCCGGAGCCAAGGAGTCGCGCCCCTCTGTGGGCGCGGGAGTCCGAACCATCCCGAGCGGCGAGGAGGTGTCGCGGACTCCCGCGGCCAGGGACGGCCGCGACTCCTTGGCGTGGAGGATGTCCTGGCGGGTGACGCGGCCGCCCGTGCCGGTGCCGCGGATGGTCGAGAGGTCGATCCCGTGTTCGGCAGCGAGGCGCGCGACCACGGGCGAATGGAACGCAGACATGTCTGGGCCGACGCTGGCCGCGGCGGTTGCGGGACGAGGCTGTGCGGGACGCACCGGCGCCGCGGCCGCGCGCGTGGGCGCTGGCAGGGTGGCGTCGTCCGGCGGGATCGCCATCGGGCCGCCCGACCAGCCGCTGGTAACCGCTGGGAGCCCCAGGTCGTCGTCGTCAATCGCGGCGACAGGAGTGTCAGCAGCGGGCGCTTCGGGAGCGGCTGCGGTTGCGATAGGGGGCTGGAGCGGCGGCGAACTGGACCCCGACTCAGCCACCTCGCAGAGGGGCGTGCCAACCGTCACCGTCTCGCCCTCGGCGACGAGGAGCCTCCCCATCGTCCCTTCGTACTGGCTCGGAAGCTCTGCGGTGACCTTCTCCGTCTCGATCTCGCAGAGCGAATCGTCGAGGGCGACGGGGTCGCCGGGCTGCTTGAGCCAGTGCAGGATGGTGCCTTCGGTGACGCTTTCACCGAGCTGGGGCATCACGACCGTGGCCACGCGTCCCTCCTCAATAGGCCGCGAGAAGGCGCGCGGCGGCGGCGATCTTCTCGCGGTCGACCATGAAGAAGCTCTCCATGGCGTGGTGGTAAGGCATGGCGGGCACGTCCGGGCCGGCGAGGCGACGCACCGGTGCATCGAGGTACTCGAAGGCGTGCTCGGCGATGAGCGCTGCGATTTCGCCACCGAAACCACCGGTGAGCGTGTCTTCATGGACGACAAGGCACTTGCCCGTCCGTTTCGCCGCATCGAGCACCGTCTCGACATCGAGCGGCTGGAGCGTGAGGAGGTCGACCACACAGCAGTCGATGTCTTCGCCGGCGAGCATCTCCGCCGCCGCGAGCGACTCGTGCAGCATGAGTCCGTAGGCATAGATTGTCAGGTCGTCGCCCTCGCGCGCGATGCGTGCCTTCCCGAGCCTTGTTTCGGCGGGTGCGCCGTCCATCTCCTGGCGGATGAGCCGGTAGGTGCGCTTGTGTTCGAGGAAGAGGACGGGGTTGGGGTCGGCGATGGACGCCTTGAGCAGCGAGCGGTAGTCCGCGGGGAATGACGGCGCCACGACCTTGATTCCCGGCAGGTGCGTGTAGAAGGCCTCGATGCTTTGCGAGTGGTGCTGGCCGCCGTGGACGCCACCGCCCCAGGGGGTGCGCACCACCATCGGCAGCCAGGCGTCGCCGCTCGTGCGGTAACACCAGCGGCTCGCTTCGCTCGCAAGCTGGTCAAAGCCGGCATGGATGAAGTCGGCGAACTGGATCTCGGCGACCGGGCGCATGCCGTAGTGGGCGGCGCCAATGCTGAGGCCGATGATCGACGACTCGGCGAGGGGCGAGTCGATCACGCGCCCGGGGTGCTTCGCAAAAAGCCCTTCGGTGGCGCGGAAGACGCCGCCGGCCTCCACGTCTTCGCCCAGGAGGAAGATGCGGTCGTCCGCCGTCATCTCTTCGTCGAGGGTGGTGCGGATCGCCTCGATCACGGTCATCTGCACCATCACTCGGCCTCCTTGTAGACGAGGCCGAGGGCGTCTTCAGGCGCCGGGTCAGGCTGCATGAAAGCCCACTGCGCGGCCTCGCGCACCTCGTCATCGACGCGTTTTTCGATCGCATCGAGGTCAGCGCGAGGGAAGATACCATCCTCCTCCACGCGCTGGCGGAAGAGCGTGAGTGGGTCCTTCTTCGTCCATTCTTCCAGCTCCTGTTTGGGGCGGTAGCGAGAGTCATCGTCGTCGCTTGAGTGGGGCCAGAGGCGGTAGCACTTGGCCTCGATCAGGAACGGCCCTCCGCCCCGGCGCGCCTGGTCGACCGCCGGCCTGACCGTCTGGTAGACCGCGATCGCGTCCATCCCATCGACGACGGCGCCACGCATGCCGTAGCCGCGGGCGCGGTCGGCGACATGCTTGGTCGCCATCGACTTCTCCGTGCGCTCGGTGATCGCGTAGCCGTTGTTCTGGATGAAGAAGACCACCGGGAGTTTGTGGATCGCGGAGAAGTTGAGCGCCTCATGGAAGTCGCCGCGGCTCGTGCTGCCTTCGCCGCAGCCCGTGAGCACGACGATGGGGTCGTTGCTGAGCTTCGCCGCCAGCGCGATGCCCGCGGCGTGGACGAGCTGGGTGGCGACGACGCTGGACTGCGTAACGATGTTCCGCGAACGCAGGCCCCAGTGGGAAGGCATCTGGCGGCCGTGCGAGTTGGGGTCGTCCCTCTTGCCGAGGAGGTTGAGCATCGCCTCACGCGCGGTCATCCCGAGCACCAGGTTCATGCCGAGGTCGCGGTAGTAGGGCGCGAGGTAGTCGACGCCCGGCTTGAGTGCCATGGCTGCGCCAACCTGGGCGGCCTCCTGCCCGGCGCCCGCGATCACGAACGGGGCGCGTCCCTGGCGGTTGAGGGCGAGTGAGCGTTCGTTGATGCGGCGGGCGAGGAGCATCCAGTAGTACATCTGCTCGAGCTGGGGCTCGGTCAGCAGGTAGTCCCCGACCGTGGCGGCCGGACGGTCGAGCTGGCTGGCGGTGGTCATCGGGCCTCCCAGCGCGCGGATCGAGTATCAGTCTAGCACTGTCGTGAAGGCCGTTGGCCGTTGGCCGTTGGCTGCGAGTGCGAGATCCGTAACGCGCACGTGCGTAAACGCTGGGATGTCCGCAGTCGACCACCTGAGCATCGATTTAAACGCCGATCGGCGCCGGTGCATGTCGACGCCTTGGGCAGTCCCCGCTCGCCCGCTCGTGGTACGCCCGCGCCTGGTTGCACGGGAGATCCCAGCGCTTACTCACGTGCGCGCTACGGAAGGACCCCATACGCATCCGGATTGGAGCAGAAGCTTGACAATACGAACATTTGTTCTATTCTGACCTTACCAACCCCGGAGAGAACGCGATGCGCATCCTTGCACTCTGGCAGCCACGACTCGGCATCCAACTGGCGCTGCGGCAGCGGCCGACGCTCGAAGGGCGGCCTGTCATCCTGCTCCAGGGACGCGGCGAAGAAGCACTCGTCTCCGAGGCTTCCTGCGAAGCCCAGCGGATGGGAGTCCTGCGGGGCGTCTCCGCCGGGCACGCGCGCGGACGCTGCCCGGGCGGGGTATTTCTTGCGGACAACGCCGGCGGTTGCCTCGATGAGATGGGGCGCATTGCGTCGATCATCCGGACGCGCGCGACAACCCGTGTCGCGATCGGTGGGACGGACCACCTCTTCGTCGGGCTCCCGGACGACCTTGACGGCGCCCAGGAGGCGGTCGTGGCTAAACGGCTGTTGAGCCTCGCCGCGGCCTGGGGCGGGCAGGAGGCCCGCGGTGGTGTCGCGGATTCGCGCGACGCGGCACTCGATGCAGCGCACGCGGCGCGCCGAGGAGTCCTGATCGTGCCTTCAGGCTCGGAGGGTCGCGCGGTCGAAGAGATCCCGGTGTACCGGAGCGGCGAACAGATCGGCGCAGCGGTGCGACTGGGGCCAGGGGAGAGCGGCCTCGCGGCACGCGCGGCCGTGATCAGGCTGTTCGGGAGACTGCAGCTGGTGCTGGCAGCGCGCGGCGAGAGTTTCCGTGAGCTGGAGATGGAGGTCGAGACGGGCGCCGGGGCGATTCGCCATGCGGTCGCATCCGCTCAGCCACTGCACACGGCGGGAGAGGGCCTTGCGCTGCTGGGAACCCATGTCCCGGCCGATGCGCTTGCTGGAGCACGCCAGGTGCGTGTGCTGCTCGGGAGGCTGGGGCCGAACGTGCGCGTAGCGCGCAGGGCGGCTGGTGTCGGGCGCCCTGCGGGTCGCATCGCGCCGGCCGCGCTCCGGCGCGCGAGCTGAGTGCCGATACGACTTGACTCCTGGTGATTGTCACGCCACCGGCGGTCTGCCCTCATCCCCCAACCCCTTCTCCCGACGTTGCGGGAGAAGGGGAGTTCTCGTCCGGCCGTCCGCTGGCGCCGCGGTCGAGCTAGCCTGGCACTGGGCCCTCACTGCCGACTTCGCGAGACAAGGGGAGCCTACTCAGCCCTTCGTGTAGTGGGGTTGGTAAAGCTGAATATCGCCCACGCCGGGGAGCTTGAAATGCGTCACGAGGCCGAAGCCTTCGTCGTGGACCGGGCCCGTGAAGACCACGCCCTTCGCCGTGAGGTCGCGCACGGTGGCCTCGATTTCTTCGCAGTAGAAGGAGACGTTGTGCGTACCGGCCTGGCCGTGCGGGGGCGAGGCGGGGTGGACGCCCATGTCG
>JAYUAG010000574.1:0-14794 GCA_043741475.1 Thermoflexaceae bacterium
ACGTGACGGAACCACCAGGCGAAGCGTTCGCGCGTCGGTTCCTTGGCGCGGGCGCGCACGAGCAAGAAGGGGCGGTCAGGGTCCATCTCACCAGTCTCGCAGAAGGCGGGTGACGAGGCGAAGGCTGGGTTCGATCGGAAAACGGCTGTCGACCACGATCAGGGGTGTGCGAAAGGTTTCGGCGCGGCCGCGGAAGCGCTCATAGACGCGCAGGTCGGCCTGCGAGTACCCCTGACGCGGCGTGACGAGGCGTTCGCGAACCGTCGTTGCCGGGGCGACGAGGCGTACCGCGACGAGCGGGGCGTCCGCCTGCCGCGCCACGACAAAGAAGCGCCGGCGGTCTGAGCGCGTCAGGTTCGTGGCATCGACAAGAGCGACTTTGCCCTCGACCATGGCCGCCGCGGCGAGACGCTCAACCTCGTCGAAGACACGCGCCGACTCCCATGGCGTGAACCGCGGCACGCGAAAAAGCGCGGCACGGAGCGCGTCGCTCTCGATGTGCTCGGCGGCGATACGTTCAAGGAGGGCGTGAGCGAAGTGGGTCTTCCCCGTCCCGGGCAGTCCAGAGAGCAGCACGAGGCCGCGCGCGGCGATCATCGGCCGCGCCCACCAGCGAGGGCCGGGGCTGGTAGGAGAGCTGGAGCGGGCGAAGGGAATCGAACCCTCGCTTCAACCTTGGGAAGGTCGCGTTCTACCATTGAACCACGCCCGCATCCGAGGAGAATGATGGTACCACAGGCCGGGCGCGGCGTGGCTCCTCCGGGTGCGGCGGGAAGCTGGACCGGGTGGAACATCCGCTTGCTTACGCGCGCGGTTCCTTGGAGCGCGCGGTTCCTGCAGGCATACGCTTCGCCACTCAGGCGCGGGGCTTGCTGAAATCCGGGTCGCGCTTTTCGCGGAACGCCGCGATCGCTTCTTTGTGCTCCCAGGTGCGGTACGCCTTCTCCAGGGCGGCCCCTTCGCTGCGCTGGACGGCGACCGTGTCGTCGTTGTGGACATTGTCGTTCAGTAGCTGGCGGATCTGGGCCATCGCCGGAGCGGGGTTCTTCGCCAGCAGGTCGCCGAGTTCTATCGCTCGGTCGATCAGCTTCTCGGCGGGGACGACCTCGGCGACGAGGCCGGCCTCCTTCGCTTCAGCCGCGGGTACCAGGCGGCCGGTCAGGCACCACTCGGTCGCACGGGCGGTGCCAACCATCTGTGGAAGGAGGGCGGAGCTGGCCAGCTCCGGCATGAGCCCCATCTTCACGAAGAAAAAGCCGATGCGCGCCGTGTCGGCGGCGATGCGGATGTCCATCGGCAGGACCTGGGTGATGCCGATTCCCACGGCGGTGCCGTTGATCGCGGCGATCGTGGGCTTCGGGAGCGTGCGCAGGTAGCGTACCCAGTCGCCGGCGCCCGCAGCCTGGGCGGTGTTGTCTTCGCGGCCCGCTTCATCGGCTTCGACGCGCTTCGCGAAGACTTCGCCGATGTCCGCGCCCGCGCAGAAGGCGCGGCCCGCGCCCGTGACAACGATCGCGGCGACGCCGGGGTCGGCGACGGCGCCGTCGATCGCGTGACGCATCTCCGCCATCATCTTCGGCGTCCAGGCGTTGAGCCGTTCCGGGCGGTTCAGGGTGATGAGGCCGATCTTCGCCCGGCGCTCGTAGAGAATCTGTCCGTAGTCCACTGGTGTTTACTCCTGGTCCTTGCTGGCGCGCGGCTCACTCTTGAAGCCAACGGTTTCGTGGGCGCCGTCGCAGAACGGCTTGTTGCTGGAGTGGCCGCAGCGGCAGAGCGCGATCACGTTCTCTTCCGGAAATTCGCCGCGCGCACCGTCGATCAGCTTGACGCCGCCACGGACGATGAGGGGGCCGTTGTCGCGAATCCTGATCGTGATCTCGTCCGGCATCGATGCCTCCTGCCTGGTGTGCGCAGAGCCTACAGGGCGGTTCTCGCGCTGTCGCGGCGTGTGCGGCCAGGGGTTTCCGCCTGGGCAGACAGCCGCCTGCCGCCATCCGAACCGCGACGGACGGAGCGAGTTGTAGCGACCCGGGTCAGCCTCTCGGGAACGGGCGGTCGGGGTTGGTGGATACGGCCCGCTTGCTGACGCGCGCGGTTCGGACTGGCTCCACGGCCGTCCGGGTTCCATACAGAACGGTGAAACCGCACCCGTTGCTCGGGCCCTGCTTGCCCGGCGCGCGGCCCGCCGCTAGCGTTCGAGCAATGGTACGCGTGGCGTTGTTCGACCCCTGTTACCTGGCTGCGTTGCGACCCACCGACGCTGGCCACGCCCGTCGCGTGCTCGAAGCACTCGGCGACGAAGTCGTGCTGGTCGATGGCCGTTGTTGCGGTCAGCCTGGTTTCAACAGCGGCTTTCATGACGAAGCGCGTGCGGTGGGCACGGAACTGCTCCGGGCATTGCGGGACTTCGAGGTGGTGGTCTCCGCCTCAGGGTCGTGCACGAGCATGGTGACGCACTACCTGCCGGGACTCTTCGAAGGCAAGAAGGCCGAGGGCGCGGCGCGGATCGGTGGACGCGTGCATGAATTCGCCGCCTACGTCGCCTCCCACGGGGCGATCGACCGGCTGGCGCTGCGGTTGCCGGGAGTGGTCGCCTACCACGACCCGTGTCACTACCGCCGCGAACTCGGCCTGACGGCTCTCGCTCTCGGCCTGCTGGCGCGGGTCGAGGGGCTGGAGGTGCGGCGCCTCGCATTCGAAGCGGAGTGCTGCGGCTTTGGCGGTGCGTTCAGCGCCAAGCTCCCGGAGATCTCTACGGGGATGATGACAGCAAAACTGGAGGACGTAGCGGCGACGGGAGCACGCGTGCTCGTCTCCACGGACTTCTCCTGCCTCGCCCATCTCGAGGCGGGGGCGAGGGGCGCGGGCCAGCGCCTGGAGATGTGGAGCATTGCCGAACTGCTCGCGAGGGCGTTGGGATGACGAAGTACCGCGAGAGAGCAGCCACCGAGATCCGCGAGAACAATCCTTCGCTCAACGTCACGCCGATCATGCGCAAGCTCGTTGCCGATTCGGCGGCGATGCTCGGCCGAGGCCCGGCCGACGCCCGTCAGCGCGCGCAGGCCGCCCGCGCCTACGCCGTCGATCACCTCGACGAGCTGCACGCGCAGGTCGAGGCCGGGTTCGTGCGGCGCGGCATCGGCTACCACCGCGCCGCGTCTGCGGAGGACGCGGTCGCCACCATCCTCCGGCTGCTCGGCGATGCGAAGCGGGTGGCAAAATCGAAATCGATGGTGGGTGAAGAGGTCGGGCTGACGCACGCCCTCAGGGCGGCCGGCATCGACCTGCTGGAGACGGACATCGGCGAATACATCGTCGATATTGAAGGCCGCGGCCCGAGCCACATTACCGCGCCCGCCATCCACCTCAACCGCGCCCGCATCCGCGACCTGCTGGCGCGCACCGGGGCCGAGTTGCCCGACGACGACCCCACCCGACTCTCCCGCTACGTGCGCGATGTCGTCGGCGAGTTCTTCCGTGATTGTGATGCCGGGATCACGGGCGCGAACGCGGTGGTGGCGTCCAGCGGACGGATCATGATCGTCGAAAACGAAGGCAACGTGTCCCTGGGGGTGAGTCACCCGAAGTTGCATATCGTGATCACGGGCATGGAGAAGGTGGTCGCCGACGAGTCGGGCGCGCTGGCCATACTCGAAGTGCTGGCGCCCAGCGCTACGGCCCAGCCGCTGACGTCGTTCACGCACTTCCTTGCCGAGCCGGCGCCGGGCCAGGAGCGGCACGTCGTCTTCGTCGATAACGGCCGTTCCCGCATCCTCGCCGACGAACGCTACCGCGATGTGCTGCGTTGCATTCGCTGTGGCGCCTGCATGAACGGCTGCCCCGTCTATCGCACGGCGGGCGGGCTGAGCTACGGCTCCCCGTACATGGGCCCGATCGGCGCCGTGATCTCGCCGCTGCTGTTCCCGGATGGCGGCTTCGACGACCTGCCCTTCGCCTCGAGCCTCTGCGGGCGCTGCACCGAAGTCTGCCCGGTGGGCATCCCGCTGCACCGCATGTTGCTGGACCTGCGGGGCGACGCTGTGCGCAAGGGCAAGGCCGGTGGCCGCGCGGAACGGCTGGGCTGGAAAGCCTGGGCATTCACGTTCGGGGGCGCGACCACGGCGCGCGTCGCCTCGGCCGCGGCGAGACTTAGCCTCCGCAGTGCGGGACGGGTCCGCGGCGACCGGGGCCTCCGGAACGACCCGCGCGCACTGCCCGAAATCGAGCCGGAACGCGACCCCACGGCGCTCACGACCGCCGCTCCCGCAAGGACGCCGTCCGCCGTGATCAGCATCGAGGAGATCGCGCCCCATGACCCGGTCCAGCTCTTCCGCGAGCGGGCCACCGCGCTCGGCGTGGAGGTGGTCACGTCCGTGGAAGCGCGCGACGGCGACCACACGCTTATGGCCACCGCCGCGATCGCGTCGACCGGCTCGGTCGTGCTGACGGCGAACGCGGCGGCGCGGCGGCCAATCCTCGCCGCGAAGCGCGTCGTGGTCAGCGTCGACCGTGCGGACATCGTCCGCTACCCGCACGACCTGGCGGACCGGCTGGGTGACGGCGACGTACTCATCCTCACGGGGGCGAGCCGCACCGCCGACATCGAAAAGCAGATCGTGCGCGGCATCCACGGCAGCGAAGAACTCGTAGTCGTGCTGTTGTAACGACCGGCTCGTCGGGAAAGTGCTAGGATGCTGCTGCCTTGAACGCGGCCGGGAGGGCCAACGATGTCCGAAACCGATTCACTGGAAGCCGAGCTGGGGAAGATGCGCGCAGCGGCCGCAGAACGCACGCCGCCCGAGTACCGTGAACGCGTGCGCCTCGTCACCGAAGAGCTGGAACGGACGGTCGCCCTCGGTGCTCTTGCAGTTGGCGAGCGCGCGCCGGCCTTCACGCTCCAGACCCCCGAGGGCGCCAGTGTGCGACTGAGCGATGAGCTTGCGCACGGCCCGGTCGTCCTGAGTTTCTACCGCGGCCACTGGTGACCGTACTGCCGCCTGGAGCTGCAAGGTGTGCAGCGACGCTACGACGAAATCCTTGAACTTGGTGCAGCGGTCTATTTCATCGGGCCTGAAACGAGAGACAATTCCGCCCAGATGATGGAGAAGACCCATGCCTCCATCCCCCTGCTGTTCGACCGCGACGGCGCCGTGATGGAGGCCTACCGAATTGCGTTCGAGATTCCGGAGGCCCTCCATGGCGGCTATGGCCGGCTGGGCTTCCCAGACCTCAATCCGGCCACCGGATGGAAGCTCCCGCTCCCCGCGACTTTCGTTCTTGACCGTGATGGCATCGTGCGGGCGCGTTACGTGAACGCCGACTACACGCGCCGCATGGAGCCACAGGATATCGTTGACGCCGTTCGAGGATTGGCCGGCGGGTAGGAGCCAGCAGGCTCGCGAGCGATTCCTTCCAGTCCCCGTCAGTTCTTCAAGGCTGCCAGCACCAGGTCACGGGCGATGGGGCCGGCCTCGATTGAGCCGGACTGGCCTTCATCCAGCACGACCGAGGCGACCGCGCGCGGAGCAGTCGCGGGCGCGTAGGCCGTAAAGAGGACGTGCTGCTGCGCTCCTGCGTCCTCGGCCGTGCCGGACTTGCCCGCAAAATTCGTGTATCCGGAGTCCGCAAAGGCAGCGCGCGCGGTGCCCGTGGTCGAAGTCACCAGTTCAAGGCCGCGGCGCAGCGTGGCGAGCTGTTCCGCTGTCAGTGGCAATTTGCCACGGGACTCGGCGACCTGGCCTGCGAGGATGACGGGGTTGCGGAGGTCGGCCGCGACCAGGGTGCTGTAGGCGTTGGCGAGCTGGAGCGGGGTGATAAGCAGGTCGCCCTGGCCGATGCCGAGGTTGACCTCGTCGCCCGGGAACCAGGCTTCACCGCGCTTCGCCCTTTTCCAGGCCGCGTCGGGCACGAGGCCGTCTTCTTCGGGCAGGAACTTAACGCCGCTGGCCGCGCCATAGCCGAACTGGCGGGCCATCTTTGCGAGGGCGCCGTCGGCGGTGTTGTACAGCTTCAAGGCGATCTCATAGAAGACCGGGTTGCAGGAGCGCATCAGCCCCTCGGCGATCGTGAGCGGGCCCTGGGTCCCTTCCCAGTTGCGCCGGGGAGGATCGATGCCGGTCCACACGGCGCCGCAAAAGATGCGGTCCGAAGGCGTGTAGCCGCCATAGGCCAGGCCGGCGGCGGCGGTGACCAGCTTGAAGGTGGAGCCCCCGGAATAAAGGCCGGCGGTGGCCCGATTCACCTGGGGGCTGTTCGGCGCGCGAGAAATGGCGTCAAGCGCGGCCGCGTCGTTTCGTTCGAAGGCGTCGGGGTCGAAGGAGGGGTTGCTCACCAGCGCGAGGACGGCGTTCGTCCTCGGGTCGAGGAGGACAGCCGCGCCCGCGCGTGCGCCCATGCGGGCCTGGGCGATGCGCTGGAGATCGATGTCGAGCGAGGTCGTGATGTCTTCGCCACCGAGGAAGGGCCGCGATTGGAGCGTCTTCGCGGTCGAGCCGTCGCCCTCAACGAGCCGCAGTTCGGCGCCGATCTTCCCCGCGAGGCGCTCGTCGAGCGTGGCCTCGAGGCCTGCGGCGCCGAGGCGGTCGCCGGGGCGAAAACCCGTACCGGCACGTGCGGCGAGTTCTTCCGCCGTCAGTTCGCGTGTATAGCCGACCGCGTGGGCCGCGGCGACGCCCGCGGGGTGGACGCGGCGCGATTCAAAGAAGATCAACACGCCGTTGAACCGGCCGGGCAGCGACGCCGCCGCTTCGGCACGCTCGTCCGGGACCGGGCCCACGGCGACCCGCTGGTTCTGACCGACCGTGCTCGCATAGGCGGCGTCTACCTGGCCGGCCGTGAAACCGAACTCGACCAACGCGGCCTTGAGCGCATCGCGGTCCTGGATGACGGCGCGGTTCAAACCGAGGAAACGCGTGTCTCGCGTGATCGCGAACGGCTGACCGTTGCGGTCGAGGATGGCGCCACGCCTGGGGCGCTCGATCGTCGAACGGAAAAAACGTTCACCGGTGAGGTCGGGATGGATGGCGGTGCGATCCCAGGCGACTAGCCAGACCCCACCTGAACGTTCGAAGCTGAGCGAGGTGGCGTAGTCGAACGTGGCGAAATACGTTGTCTCAAGATGGACGGCGAGACGTGCGCGATTGCCCTGGATCGAAGTCACGGATGCGACGACGCGGCGCGCCGTCATCTCGGTAGCGAAGCCGCGATACTCACTGAGGAAGGTGGCCTCGGGGAAGTTCGCCTGTGAGGCCGGCGTGATGCGTGCGAAGAGGCCGGAATACTGTCCCGCGCTCCAGTCGGCCGCGAACGCTTCGGCGGCGGCGAGCAACGAGCCCGGCTCGGCCGTCGCTGACGCCGAAACCGTGGCGGCGCCATCGGCGATATCGGAGCCACCGCGGCCCAGGAGGCGGACGCCGCCAACAATGCCACCCACGAGGAGGCCAGTGACGACAGCCGCAAGGAAGAGCACGCGCATGCACGCCCCCGGCCGTTCCTGGCCGCGTCCCGCCGCGCTCATTGTAGCGCTGGTCGCGGCGCTGCTGCTCGCGGCGGCCTGTGGTGGCGACGCGCATCCTGGGCCTCGCGTCGACCGGCCAGCGTCCGCAGGGCCGCCGCGAACCCTCGCCCTGGGGTTTGGAGCGCTGCCCGCGGCGCGCGCACAGGCGGCCTACATCGACGCCTTCGCCACGGCCGCGCGCTATGGCGAGGCGGTGCTCATCCAGAGGACGATTCCCTGGGCCGACTTTCTGCCCGGCGCGAGGATCTCGGTGGAGACCGCGGACGCGACGCGACTGGAAACCGACCTGCTGGGCCAGTACCGGGGCCTCAGTCTCTTCTACGCGGTGGACGTGACGGACAGCAGCGTCCGCCGGGCGCGCATCGCGCAGCCGCCCCAGGGGGTAAACGCCGACGAAGGCTTCGCGAACGCAGAGCTGCGCAAGGCGTTCATCAACTACGTCGCCTATGTCGCGAAGAACTACCACCCTGCCTACCTCGCCCTGGGGGTGGAAGTGAACATGCTCTACGAACGGGCGCCCGCACAGTTCGAGGCGTTCGTGACGCTCTACCGGGATGCCTATGACGTCGCCAGGGCGGCAAGTCCGAAGACGCGCGTGTTCCCGACCTTCCAGCTGGAGGACCTGCTCGGACGGCTGGAGCAGGTCCATCAGCCCCACTGGGAGGTGCTGGACTTCTTCCGGGGGAAGATGGATGCGCTCGCGGTGAGCACGTTTCCCTACTTCGGCAACATCCGCTCCGCCGAGGAGCTGGAGCCGAACTACTACCGCCAGTTAAAGCAGCGGTTCGAAGGCGAAGTGCTCGTCATCCAGGCGGGTTACCCATCGGCGCCGGTGGAGGGGCGCGCCGCGGTCGGGACAGAAGAGGACCAGGAGGCGCTCCTTGCCCGTCTCCTTGACGATGCGGAAGGCGGTGGCTTCAGCTGGCTGCTCTGGGTGGCGGCGCGCGACCCGTCGTTCACGCAGACGGGCGCCAGCGCCGTGTTGAAAGACACGGGCCTGCGGAAGAGTGACGGCGCCAACAAGCTCGCCTGGACAACATGGGAAGCGTGGGCGCTGCGGCCACTGGCGCGGTGAACAATTCGCGGCCTCGTATGGCGCTCCATGCGGGGGCGCTCGTGGCGACCGTGGCACTGACGGTCTTCGTGGCCTTCCACAAGGCGCCACTGGCCGGGGACCGCTGGCTTGCCCGGTCGATGAACGGCTGGGATTGGGCGCGACCGGTGGCGGGGGCGGTGAACGAACTCGGCCGCTGGCACTGGGCGATCATCGTCGCCGCCATCCTGCTTGCGAGCGTCACGGCGGCGGCGCGGCCACGCAGGCGCACAGTTCGCGCGGTCGTGACGCTGACGCTCGTGCTGCCGCTCTTGCTCGTGAATAGCGTCCTCAAGGACCTGGTCGATTCGCCCCGGCCGGGCCCAGGGAACGGCATCGCCCCTGACCACCTCTACGACTCGGGCGGATTCCCAAGCGGCCACACAACCGGGGCGGTGCTGGTGTTCGGGTCGATCGCGGTGGTGGCGGGCCTGGTGCTTCCGTCGCGGCCGCGGTGGATCGGCCTCACGCTGGGGGCGGGGCTGATCGTGCTCGCCGGCCCTGCGCGCGTGATCACCGGGGCGCACTGGCCGAGCGACGTGGTGGGAGGGTACCTTTGGGGAGCGGTGCTGCTTGTTATCGCGGTCGAAGGAGGGCGGCTCGCCGGACACAAATGCGACACCGGCGGTACGTGACGCGCCGGGCGCATTCGCTATACTTCCGCCCATGGTTACGAACGCCCCGGCGCCCCCATTCGCCCTCAAGGATGTCTTTGGCGCCGAACACGCCTTCCCCACGGGACGCGACGCCGTGCTCGTGTTCGTCAAAGAGGATTGCGCCACCTGCGTGCTCTCAGCGCCGCTGATCGATGCGCTCGGCGAAACCTATGGCGGCGCGGTGGACACCTGGGTGGTCACGCAAGACGAAGACGGCACGGACACCTACGGGCGGCGCCTGCATTCGGGCATGCCGGTGGTCGATGACCGCGCCCTGGGCGTATCTTTCCTGTACGACTTGGATACGGTGCCGACGGTGATCCACGCGGGTGCCGGGGGCGAGCGGATCGAGGAGTTCGTTGGCTTCCACAAGGGGGACTGGCAGCGGCTCTTCGCCATGCTTTCAGCGAAGACGGGGATCGGAGGCCCGGCGCTGGACTGGGACGCGTACCCGGAGATGCGGCCGGGCTGCGGATCGAGGTCGGTGGAGCCAGGTACGGCGGAGCGCCTAGCGGCCGAGGCCGAGGGCAGCCCGTTGCGTGCCCGCCGGATCGACGTCGGCGAGAGCGATGACCTCTTCGAGTTCATGTTCGACCAGGGCCTCACAGACGGCCTGCCCGTCGTGCCGCCGACGCCTGAGCGGGTGCTTCGCATGCTCGGCGGGACAAAGCGTGAGCCGCAGTCCGTGATCGGCGTGTGCGCGCCAAACTACGCGCCCGTGACCGTGGAAAAGGCTGCGATCAACGCCGTCATGGCGGGCTGCAAGCCGGAGTACTTCCCGGTCGTGATCGCGGCCGTCGAGGCGATCACGACCGAGCAGTTCAACATCCACGGCGTCCTCGCCACCACACACTTCCCGACGCCGGTGATCATCGTCAACGGGCCGATCCGCAAGCGCATCGGCATGAATATGAAGATGAACGTGCTCGGCCAGGGCAACCGCGCGAACGCCACGATCGGGCGCGCGGTGCAGTTGATTGTGCGCAACGTTGGCGGTGGGCGCCCGGGCGAAGTGGACCGGGCCGCGCTCGGTCAGCCGGGCAAGTACACCTTCTGCTTCCCCGAATACGAGGAACGCAGCAACTGGGCGCCGCTCCACGTCGAACGCGGCTTCGAGCGGAGCGATAGCACGGTCAGCGTTTTCGCCGGCTGTTCACCCACGCCAATCATTGACCAGCTGTCGCGCGGCGCGAGCTCGCTGGCGGCGAGTTACGGCATGGCGCTCACATCCGTGAGCCACCCGAAGCAATATGGCTACGGCGAAATCGTGGTCGTCGTGCCGCCGGAACACGTGGACACGTTCGCGAAGGATGGTTGGACGAAGGATCAGGTGCGGGAACGCATCCAGGAAGTCACGCTGACGCAGGTACGGAACCTCGTGCGCGATGAGTTCTGCGCCGAGGGCATCCCCTTCGAGGCGGCGGAGCGGCTTGGGATGGAGACGCTCATGGGCAAGTTCCGCGACCCCAAGAAGATTTCGCTTGTGGTCGCCGGCGGCGAGGCGGGCAAGTTCGCCGTCTATCTCTGCGGTTGGGTGAGCGGCCCGATGGGCAGTGACATGACGACCGTGAAGATTGACGACTGAGGCGTGAATTCTATGACTGCCACAGCCGGCGCGATGAACGAGGCACCACTCACGCGCCAGCCAGAGGCTCTCGGCCGCGTGAATCGTACGCTGTGTGGGAACCAGTGAATGAGACAGGAACGAACAGTCAATCGCCGTCTTCGTCGCCGTATCCCTTCACTTCGCGAAGGGCAGCGTCGAGCTCGTCCGTCGTGAGGTGGCCTCGCCTCGCGACGATCCGCCGATGGAGTGCCTCGAGTTCCAGGCGCACGGGATCGATCGGGGGAATTGCAGGCTCTGCAAGGCCGGGTGTGAGTCTTGAGTCGACCATGCATTCCATGCTCGACCGCGGCAGAATGCGCCGTCAAGGCTTGTGCAGGTGCGAACCATCCCAGGGAACCATCTCAGGCTCCGCAACGTCTAGTCCGGCATGACGAGATCCGTCCGCCCACTGTTGCGCCGCATCCTCCCGGCGGGACTGCGCCTTCGCATCGCGGTCGCGCGGCGAGGCTGGCGCGATGAGCGGGCGCAGACGCACTTCGCCCACGAACGGGGCGACGCAGCCTGGTTCCCTTGCACCGTCACCTCCTACACCCGGCCGTTCATCGACTATCCCGGCCAGGAGCGCATGGGGACGGCAAAGCGCCACAACCAGGCACTGCTCGCATCGCAGCTCGATGGCGTGATCATCGCCCCCGGGGAGACCTTCAGCGTCTGGGCGCTTGCCCCCCGGCCGACGGCCGCACGCGGCTACGCGGCCGCGGCGGCCCTCAAGGACCGCAAACTCACGGCAGAGACCGGCGGCGCGATCTGCTTGCTTTCGACCGTGCTCTACAACGTGGCCCTGCTGGGGGCGATGCGCATCGTCGAGCGCCACGCCCACAGCGTCGATAGCTACGGCGAACGGCGCTACTTCGAACTGGGGCGCGATGCTTCGATCGAGTACGGATACCTCGACCTTCGCTTCAGCAACCCCCACGCTTATGCGGTCCTGCTCCGCGTCACGGTGGACGCCTGCGCCGTCTCGGCATCGCTCCGGGCCGCGGCGCCGGCGGACTTCAGCGTCGAGCTATGCGTTTCGCGGCCCCAGGTGCTCGAACCCCCGGTCAGGCTCCGGCTTGACCCGTATGTGCCGCCGGGCATGGAGCGGCTGCTCTCCGAGGGACTCGCCGGCCGGCGGGTGCGCACAAGACGCCTGACACGCTTCACCAACGGAGGGCTCGTCGACGAGGATCTCGGCGAGACCCTCCACCACCCGGTGCCCGCTGTGGTCGCAGTCTCCCCGCCCTAGGCAAGGCTGACGCAGATTCGGCAAGAGACCGCGCGCGGTACGGCGCCGTGGCCGGGCACGCGGTTTCCCCCCGGCGTCCGGGGCAGCGAGACTATGCGCGCACTGTGCAGCGGCGCCCTGCCGGACGAACGTAATAAAGGGGGACCAATGAAACTCCAGGACCGGGTCGCGATCGTCACCGGCGGAGCACGGGGGATCGGCGAGGGCATCGCCCGTTGCCTCGCCGCCGAGGGGGCCACGGTCGCGATACTTGACCTTGATGGCGCGGCGGCCACGACGACCGCTGCAGCGCTCGGCGCCGGGGCGGTCGGATTCGGCTGCGACGTCGCGGATGACGATGCGCGAAACATCACCGGCCAGTTCATCGCGGTGGACGGAGGCATCACCTTGCGATGACCAACGCCCGCGCCCACGACGGGTCGCGACACCAACGGCATGGTGTATGCTGCCGCGGAACGGCATTCACATTGAGCTACCTGAGCGACGATCACGAGCGGAGTCTTTGGAGAAAGACACCGGGGGTTGGTCGTGGATTCCAGCCGCACAGTTGAGGACGAGCCAGCCGGGCCCCCACTTAGCTCGCGCCCAGGAAACGACGCCACTACGCCAGTGCGTCCGCTGGCCAGCGCGGTTGCGCAACTCGGGGACCAGTGGCCGGACTCGATCACGGTGATCTCTGCTACGACCCTCAAGATCCTGGACGTAAACCGGCGGCTCCTCGAACGGATCGGCTTCACCTATGAAGAAGTGATAGGGAAGCGGGCGTTCGAACTCGGACTGTGGACGCGGGAAGTAGGAGAAGCGCTCGCCGCCCGGCTGATCCGCGAAGGGCGGGTCGAGGGACTCGAAGTGACATTCGTTACACCGTCCGGGGAGACCCTGATGGCGCTTCTTTCGGGTGCGCCGGTGGTCGTGGCGGGAGAAGCGGCCTTTTTGCTGATCTTCCGGGACATCACTGAACGGAGAAGAGCGGAACAGGCGCTGGCCGTGGCCGAACGCCACTATCGCAACATCGTCGAGACGGCGTCCGAGGGCATCTGGGTCATCGACGCGGAAAGCGTCACCACGTTCGTGAACCCGCGAATGGCGGAGATGCTCGGATTCGCAGCTGGGGAGATGATGGGGATGTCGCTATTCGATCATATGGACGCAGACGGCCGGGCGGACGCCGAGACGAAGCTCGAGCGGCGCCGGCAGGGCATCGGCGAACAACACGAGTTCGTCTTCCGGACAAAGGCCGGCGGCCGTGTCGACGTGCTCATCAATACGAAGGCGCTGATGGACGAGCAGGGGATCTATGCGGGTGCTCTGGGGTTGGTCACGGACATCACGGAATGGAAGCGCGCGGAGGAGGAGACGCGGCGGGCGAGGGCGCTCGCCGATATCCTCGAAGAACGCGCCCGGATGGCGCGCGAACTGCACGACGGCGTGGCCCAGAGCCTGTTCGGGATTGCGCTGCACGCCAACGCCGCGTTGGCCACGGTCGATTCGCCGCCGCCCGCCGTACGAGAGGCGCTCCAGGCGATTCGATCGTTGGCCGCTTCGGGCGGGGCCACGACCCGGAACGCGATCCAGGCGCTCGCGCCAGTTCAGCCGCCGCCCGATCCCATACAGGCCCTCCGTCTCCTCGCCGCAGACTGTGAGAGAGACTTCGGATTCATCTGCAGGCTGATCGGCCGGCCCGACCGGGCGCCGCTCCCGGACAACGACGCCGATCTGTTGCTCAGGGCGGCGCGCGAACTCTTGACGAACGTCTGGAAACATGCTGCCGCCACAAACGCAACGATTACCGCCGAGTGGCGTGCCGGCACGGTAACGCTGAGCGTCAGCGACGACGGCAAGGGCGATCCTGATGCCCTGCGGACCGCTTCGCTGGGCACGCGCAGCTTCGGCCTGCCACAGCTGCGCCGGGACCTGGCGACGCGGGCGGGCGAATTGACCATCGCAACGGGGCCGGACGGAGGCGTTCAAGTTATCTGCAGCTGGCCGATAGAAGAGGCGCCGTGACCGCCATTCGGGTGCTGATCGTGGACGACCACCGGGTGGTGCGCGCCGGTCTGGCGGCGCTCCTCGCGGGCCAGCCCGACATCGTCGTCGCTGGCGAGGAAGGTTCGGCGGAAGCCGCGATCGCGACCGTGGAGTCGCTCAAGCCCGCCGTCGTGATCACCGACCTGCGCCTGGGTGAGGGCTCGGGTATCGACGTCTGCAGGGCGGCGAAACTTCTCGTTCCGGGCACACGCGTGATCGTCTTGAGTGCCTACTGGGACGACCGCCTGGTACGCGACGCCTTCAGGGCGGGCGCGGACGGCTACCTTCTCAAACACGCTGAGAGCCTCGACATCGTGGCCGTCGTGCGCACCGTCGCCAGCGGAGCGTCAGTGGTGGACCCTGAACTGCTGCCCGCGCTCTTGCCAGCTCCAGAGGGCGCCGAGCCGAGTATGCCTTCGCTCACGTTCAGCGGGCGGGAGCGAGAAGTGATGCGCCTCCTGGCGCGGGGGTTCACCAACCGGATGATGGCAGCGGACATGCATCTGAGCCCGCACACGGTGAAAGAATACGTGAGCCGGCTGCTGGAGAAGCTCGGGGCCGCGAATCGGACCGAGTTGGTCACACTGGCGGCGGCTCGTGGACTGGTCGAGTTCGGGCAAGGTGGGCCTCCGGCCGTCCACCGATA
>JAYUAG010000575.1:0-2794 GCA_043741475.1 Thermoflexaceae bacterium
TCGCGTAGCTGTGCGCAGACCGTGTCGACCTCGGCGTCTGTCATGTCCGGAAACAGCGGGAGGCTGATCGCGCCTGCGAAGTTCTTTTCGGCGACGGGGAAGTCGCCCTTCTGCCAGCGGCCGAGGTTTTTGTACGCCGAGTGATAGTGCACGGGGATGAAGTGCACGGAAGCGCCCGTGCCGCGTTCGGCGAGTCCCGCGATCACGGCATCGCGCGCCAGCGGCGCACTCTCGCGCACGCGTACTTCAAACAGATGCCAGGCCGAACGATTCTCTTCGCTGAAGCCCGGCAGGAGCAGGTGTTCCTCGTCGCGCAGGTTGGCGAAGTAGCGCTGCACGACCTTGATCCGGCGCTCCATCATCGCCTCAAGCTTGCGCAGCTGGTTCCGGCCGAGCGCCGCGGCCGTGTCCGTAAGGTTGTCCTTGAAGCCGAACTCGGCCACGTCGTAGCGCCAGCTGCCGCCCGGGCCATAGCGGTTCCAGGCGTCGCGACCGGTCATACCGTGGAGTGTGAGGCGGCGGACGTGCTCGCTCAGCTCCTCGTCGTGCGTGGCGAGCGCACCGCCCTCGCCCGTCGTCATGTTTTTCGTCGCGTAGAAGCTGAAGGCCGTCGCATCGCCGATCGAGCCGATCTTGCGGCCACGATAGAGCGAACCGATTGCGTGGGCCGCGTCTTCGAGGACGAGGAGGTTGTGCTGGCGCGCGAGCGCCATGATCGCGTCCATATCGCACGGTTCGCCAGCGAAGTGGACGGGGATGATCGCCCTCGTCCGCGGCGTGATCCGCCGCTCTATCTCCGCCGGGTCGATGTTGAAGTCGTGCTCTCGAATGTCGGCGAACACGGGCTGGCCGCCGGCGTGGATCACGACGGTCGCAGTCGCGGAGAACGTGTAAGGCGTCGTAATCACTTCGTCGCCCGGCTTCAGCCCCCACGCCACGAGGCAGAGGTGCATCGCCGCTGTGGCCGAGTTGACCGCGTTCACGTATGGGACATCGCAATACTCCGCCAGCTCGGCCTCCAGCGCCTTAACGTTCGAGGCGGTAGTCAGCCAGCCGCTGCGCAAGGTGTCGACAACGGCTTGAATGTCCTCTTCGTCGATCGAGGGGCGGAAGAAGGGGATGCGCTGCTCAACCATGCCGGGCAGTGTACCAGCGCCCGGCTGTCATTCGAGCCGGCGTTACGGTGTGGGAGCTGGGGCAGGTGCAGCCTGATCACGCCGACGCCCGGCCTCCGGCCCCCGCTCGAGCCGGGCTGCCACCAGCGAGAGGGCGTAATTCGGGATGAAATAGAGCAGGGAAACGACGATCAGGACTTCCACCACCGGGTTTCCGTACGTCGGGATCTCGTACAGGATCTTGCCTCGCCGCAGTAGCTCTTCGATTGCCACGAGCGAGGCAAGAGACGTGTCCTTGTAGAGCGTGATCAGCTGGCTCACCAGTCCGGGCGACATCCTCCGGAGCGCCATGGGTACTGCCACATACCGCATCGATTGCAGGTAGCTCAGGCCCAGCGCGCGACTCGCCTCGATCACGCCCTTTGAGATGGAGAGGATTCCGGCGCGCATGAACTCTGCCACGACGGCGCTGTTGTAGAGCGCCAGCGCAAGGATCGCGCTGGCCTGCGCCGTGAGGTCGCCCGAACGGTCATCGACGAACCAATCGAGCAGCGGCACGGCCTGCGCCCACGAGGTGTTGAAGCGCCCCGCCCCGAAAAAGACGAAGAAGATGAGCAGCAGCAGCGGCGTCGCGCGGAAGGTTTCGATGTAGATCGTCGCGAGCACGCGGACGATTGGCACGGGCGCCAGCCGCGCGACCGACATGACCGTGCCCACGAAGATGCTGAGGACGATCGCGATCACCCCGATCTGGACGCTGAGCCACAGCCCCTGAAGGAGAAAACGCCAGATCGGCCAGAGCTTGAAGGCGTCCCAGTTGCCGGGAAGGAAATCGAGGAAAGCCCCCCATGCCGCGTCCATCAGCCTACCCTCGCGACTCGGTGTTCGAGCCGGTTGGACGCGTAAGCGAGGGGCAGCGTCAACGACAGATAGAGCACGCCCGCGAGTGCGAACAGCTCGAATGTCTGAAAGTTATCCTGCTGAATGTTGTCTGCCGTCTGGAGCAACTCGGTCACGCCGATTGCCGAAGTCAGCGCGCTGTTGCGGAAGAGGGCGCTAAAGATGCTCGTGAGCAATGGCACGGCCACGCGCAGGGCCTGGGGCAGGATCACGTAGATCCGGGTCTGCAGGTAGGTCATCCCCACGGACCGGGCCGCTTCCGTCTGCCCCTTGTCGATGGCGTTCAGGCCGCTCCGGAGCGCTTCGGCGGTGTAGGCGGCGGTGTACATCGAGAGCCCGATCAGCGCCGCGTTGAACGGCGTGAGCAGGAACCAGTCGGGCCGGCCAACGACCGGCAGCTGCAGCTTCGGCAGCGCAAAGAAGAGGAAGAACAGTTGCACGAGCAGGGGTGTGTTGCGAAACCACTCGACGTATGCGCCGGACACGAACCGCAGTGCGCGAAAGTCTGATGTCCGAAAGAGCGCGAGCACGCCGCCTAGCAGCATCGCGAGGACGAACGAAAGGAGCGTCAGGATGACTGTCATCCGGTAGCCGCGCAGCAACGCGGGGTAGTGATCCTGAAGTTGCTGGAAGACGTCGTCCCAGAACCCGCGAGCGCCGAAGGTGGCCCCCACGGCCGCCCAGGCGACGCCGGCGAGGGCGAGCGCGCGGGCGGCCCAGAGCACCGCCGCCCACCAGCGGAACCGCCGTCCAGGGCGCGCATGGACGACCTCGACCGC
>JAYUAG010000576.1:0-6587 GCA_043741475.1 Thermoflexaceae bacterium
CGCGCGGCGGTGGATGGCCTCGCAGTCGCCAACATGACGGGAGGCAACAGGCTGCTGATCGGCATCGCCTGGCCGTTGGTGTTCTTCCTCTTCTTTTACCGCACCCGCATCAAGGAGCTGGTGGTCGACCCACAGCGGGCGATCGAACTGACGTTTCTTGCGATCGCGACGGCCTACGTCATCCTCGTCCCTCTTCGTCAGACGATCACGATCATCGACACGATCGTGCTCGTGTCGCTCTTCATCTGCTACGTGTTTTTCACTGCACGCCAGGAATCCGACGAGGTCGAGCTCGTGGGTCCGGCCCAGGCGATCGGGGGTCTGTCCAACGCGCGTCGCCGGAGTGTCACGCTGGCGATGCTCGTCTACAGTGCGGCAGTGATCTTCGCCTCGGCCGAGCCGTTCGCCCATGGGCTCGTGGAGACCGGGCAGAAGTTCGGGATCTCGGAGTTCTTCCTGATCCAGTGGATAGCGCCGCTCGCCTCGGAATCGCCGGAAGTGGTCGTCGCCGCCCTCCTTGCCTGGCGCGGCCGGGCCGCCGCGGGCATGGGCGTGCTCATCTCTTCCAAGGTAAACCAGTGGACCCTCCTCATCGGCACCCTCCCTGTGGCGTTCCTCCTTTCGGCCGGGGAGTTCTCGTTCACGGGCGGCCTGCCGCTGGACCATCGTCAGCGCGAAGAGATCTTCCTGACGGCCGCCCAGTCTGCTTTCGCCATTGCCGTGTTCGTCAATCTGAAGATGTCCGCGAAAGAGGCGGTCGCGCTCTTCGTGCTGTTTGCAACGCAGCTGTTCATCACCAACGAACAGGCGCGCATCTGGTACGCCGCCGCCTACGCGGTCCTCTGCGTCGTGCTGCTCGTTGTCCACCGTAACGATGCCCGCAACACCTTACGGACGGCCTTCGACCTGATCCGAGGTCGGCAACCCACGCCTGCGGCGAGCAGCGATTAGCAACCGCGAAGCCATTGCTGCTCTTTGACCTGGCGCCGATACAACTTTGACCCCTGGTGATTGTCGCGCTCACCGGCGGCCTGCCCTCATCCCCCAGCCCCTTCTTCCGACGTTGCGGGAGAAGGGGAGTGCTGGTCCACCCGACCACTGGCGCCGCCGTCGAGCCAACCTGGAGTACAACTAGCCGCCGCGCAGCTTCTCCGCGTAGAAGCTGTAGCCACCTTCATACACCCGAAGGGCGCCGCCGCGCACCTCGAAGACGTGGTCGACGAGGCGGTCGAGGAGGTAACGGTCGTGGGAGACGACGACGACCGTGCCCGCGAATGACTCCAGGGCGCCTTCGAGCACCTCGGCGGCGGCAATGTCCAGGTTGTTCGTCGGCTCATCCAGCAAGAGGAGGTTGGCGCCGAGCTGCATGAGCCGGGCAAGCTGTACGCGGCTCTTCTCGCCGCCCGAGAGCCTCTCTATCGGCTGACTGAGGGCGTCGTAGGGCAGTAAGAACCGGGTGAGGGCGGCGACGGCCTCGGCTTCGAACATCGGCTTCACTTCGCGGATCGCTTGCACCGGCGTCTGGGAGAAGTCGAGTGTCTCGTGCTGCTGGGCGTAGTAGCCGGCCTTCATGCTCGGGCCGGTCCAGACGACGCCCCCGTCGGCCGGCAGCTGGCCGAGAATGATCTTGAGCAAAACCGACTTGCCGGAACCGTTAGGTCCGACGATGCCGACGCGCTCGCCGTTCATGATCGTCGCGTTCGCGTCCCGGAGGATGACGTGGTCCCCGAAGGCCTTGTCCAGGCCGCGCAGCTCAATCGCCTTCGCGCCGCCCCGCATTGCCGGGCGGAACTGGAGCGCCAGCTTGCGCCGTTCCAGGACGGGCCGCTCTACCTTGTCCATGCGGTCGATCTGGCGCTGCTTGTTCCGTGCCTGCTTGATGTGGCGCTCATCGATGACGATCGATGCCCAGAGCTTGAAGCGGGCGACGGCCGCTTCGAGGCCGGCGATCTGCTTCTGCTGAGCGACGTAGTCCTGCTGCTGTTTGAGCAGCGCGAGCTCTTTCTGCGCGGCGAAGGCGCTGTAGTTGCCCTCCCAGCGCTTCAGTTGAACGCCGCCACGCAGCTGCTCAAGCTCGACGATCACGTTGACGGTCTCGTCCAGAAGGTAGCGGTCGTGGGAGACCACGACGACGGCGCCGCGGTGCTCGCGGATGACGCGTTCGAGCAGCGACTTGTGTGCCAGGTCAAGGTGGTTGTCCGGTTCGTCGAGGAGCAAGAGGTCGGGCTCGACCAGCAGACAGCGGGCGATGCCGACGATCTTGCGCTGGCCGCCGCTGAGGAGCGCCATCGGCTTCGACCAGGCCTCATCCGGGAGGCCGAGCGCGCGCAGTAGGCCCTCAGCCCGGTTGCGGACGCCTGGCCCGCCAAGGGCGTCATAGCGCGCCAGGAGCTGCTCGTTCAGGTGAAGGATGCGGTCGAAGGCAGCCGCATCGGCGAGGATGGCCGAGTCCGCCATCTGACTCTCGGTCTTGTGCAGGTCCTCGTCGACCTCGGCGAGGGCGGCGTTTCCCGCGACAACTTCGTCGAGCGCTGCGCGGCTGGCGTCGCCGCTGAACTCCTGCGCGAGGTAGGCGACGACGGTATTGCGGCGGGACGTGACGGCGCCCTCGTCCGGTTTCTCCACCCCCGCAAGGATGCGTACGAGCGTTGACTTGCCGCAGCCGCTCGCTCCAACGAGGCCGATGCGTTCGCCCTCCTGGATAGCCCAGGAGATGTCGCGAAAGATGGTGCGGCCGCCGTAGACGCGGGCGACGCGGCTGAGGTCGGCGGTGATCATAGGGCGATTGTGACAGGAATGACGGGTTCGGCCACCGGCTTCGTACACACAGTGTGAACACTCTGTACTCTCTCCGACATGAACTGCCAGGCTAAGGCTGGCGGCGGACGTTGCGCGGGCGCCTTCGAGGCGCCGTCGCTCTCGCCTACCTTTGGACAAACGGCACGGAGCGGCTATCGTGCGTCCAACAGCCTTCGCGCGCTTGGGCGCGGCGCCGCGCGCAGCACCTGAACAACCTCGCCAGGACGGTCTGAATGCCTTCGGAATCCATTTCTGTCTGTGGTGGAGCCATCTCCTTCCTCCGCCTTGGCTCGGGCGAACCGCTGCTCGTGCTGCCGAGGGACAACGGCCGCGCCCCAGACACGCAGTTCCTGGACCTGCTCGGCGAACAGTTCACCGTCTACGCCCCCTCGTTGCCCGGCTTCCACGGAAGCAACACGGACGACTGGCACTGGCTCGCGAACGTACGCGACCTCGCGGTCGTCGTTGGGCAGCTGGCGGGGGCGCTCGGCCACGGGCGCTTCAATCTCCTGGGGCTGGGCTTCGGCGGCTGGGTCGCTGCCGAACTCTCGACCATGTCGCCCGCGTCCGTCCAGCGGCTGATGCTGGTCGCGCCGATGGGCATCCAGCCCAGGCAGGGGTACATTTGCGACCAGTTCGTGGTCAGCACGGAGTCTTATGCGCGCACCGCCTTCGCCGACCAGGCAAAGTTCGACGCGATCTATACCGCCGAACCGGACTTCCCCCAGCTCGACGCCTGGGAGACAGACCGCGAGATGGCGTCGCGCCTCGCGTGGAAGCCTTACATGTACAACACCACGCTCCCACGCTTGCTCAGCGGCGTGACGGCGCCCACGCTCATCGTCTGGGGCGATGCCGATCGCGTCGTGCCGGTAGAGTGCGCGGCGCTCTACGCTGCCGCCCTGCCGCAGGCGACGCTCGAAGTGATGCCGGGCGTCGGCCACGCCGTTGACCTTGAGTATCCCCAGGCCCTCGCCGCTATCATTTCCGCGTTCCGTAAGACCACCGCCGCTTAGATCCCCTGAGGAGTCTCGCCATGCACCTGATGTACTTCACCGAACAACCGATGTCCGCCTGGGACCCGGAGAGCACCGCCCTCGATGAGGTGCCCATCGGCAACGGGCGCAAACAGCGCGTCACCGCGCTCATGCATTCGAACCGCTACTTCAGTTCGAAGGACGCCAGCCGCCTCTATAACGAGCGGCTCGAAGAGTACCAGGTGGTTGACGAACTGGGCTTCGACGGCATCATGCTCAACGAACATCACACGGCGCCGTTCTGCATGTCGCCGCGCGTGAACATGTTCGCCTCGATCCTCGCGCGCATCACGAAGAACGTGAAGATCGTGCTCCTCGGCAACCCGCTCCCCATCTGGGATAACCCGGTGCACCTCGCTGAGGAGCTCTCGATTATCGACATGATCTCGGGCGGCCGGCTGGTCTCCGGCTTCGTGCGCGGCGGCGGCGTGGAAAACATCCAGGCGAACGTAAATCCGGTCTTCAACCGCGAGCGCTTCGAGGAAGCCCACGACCTGGTGATCAAGGCGTGGACGCAGCCGGGGCCCTTCCGCTGGGAGGGCAAGCACTACCAGTTCCGCGTCGTGAACCCCTGGGCGACGCCCCTCCAGCAGCCCCACCCGCGCATCTGGATCCCGGGCGTGGCCAGCCGCGAGACCGTCGTCTGGGCGGCGGAACACCGCTACCCCTACATCGGCCTGAACACGAACTTCGACGTCAGTCAGAAGATCAAGGATCTCTATACCACCACCGCGATCGCGGCCGGCTACGAACCCGGCCCGGAGAACTTCGGTCAGCTGCTCCAGTGTCACGTCGCTGAGACGGAGGAGAAGGCGGAGCGCAACGCGCGCGAGTTCATGTGGATGGCGGGCGAATTCACGGGCCTCGCCCACCCCGTCTGGGGGTCGCCCACGGGTTACGGCTCGGCGTCGAACCGCCAGGCGTTGATCGAAATCGCGGCCGGACGACGGGCGATGATCAAGCCGCCAGCGATCAACGTGCGCCGCATGGAGCGCACCTTCATCTGGGGAACGCCGGACCATGTCATCAGCCAGCTCAAGACGGTGCTCGATAACAACCGCGTCGGCATCCTCGGGCTCTGGGGCAACGACGGCAAGATCGACCACAAGGACTCGCTCAGCTGCATCAACCTCATGGGCAAAGAGGTGCTCCCCGCGATCCGGGACTACGCGAAAGAACTCGGGCTCAAGGACCCGTTCGAGGCGAACGCGCCTCTCGGCATCGACGCCCCCGCGCCCGTGCTTGCGTAGCTCGGACGGCCAAGCCGCGAGGGGTCCTGTGAGGCACGAAGGATTCGGGGTTACTGGCTTTCGTGGATCTTCGTGCCTTAGTGGTTCAAACAACCATCGGCGCGCGCGTCGTGAATTCGTACAGCATGGCCGGGCGGGAGGCGCCCTGTTTCACCGTCTGGCCTGACTCCTTCACGATCCCCAGTCCCACGACGCGGCGGCGGAAGTTCCGCTTGTCCATCTCCTCGCCGAGGATCGCCTCGTACACGCGCTGCATCTGCGTCATCGTGAACCGTTCAGGGAGAAGGCTGTAGACCACGTTCGTGTAGTCGAGCTTGTTCCGGAGCCGCTCTTCGGCATAGGCGATGATGCGCTCGTCGGCGAAGGCGAGCGGCCCGAGACCACGAACGGCGTGCCAGGCCGGACGCCATTCGAGGTCGGCCCGCAGCCGGGTGCGTCGCACATCGACGAGCGCGAAGTAGCTCACGACGACCTCGGCGGCGCTCTCGGGGAGGTGGTCAAAGGTGTAGAGCTGTTCGAGGTACAAGTCAGAGACGCCGGTCTCGTCGGCGAGCTTGCGCACCGCGGCCGCGTCGAGGGACTCGTCTTCGCGGAAGACGCCGCCGGGGAGCGCCCAGCGTCCCGCGAATGGCTCCGCGGCGCGCTCGATCAGGAGCACCGAGAGCCGCCCATCGAGGACGGTGAAGATGACGACGACGACCGCGGCCATGGGGTAAGAGTAGTGAGTGATGAGTAATGCGTGATGAGGGCCGTGTGACGGCGGGCGCTGCGGGGCGTCAGGGAGTGATCGCGAATCGCGACCCGCCACCAGCGTACAACTCGCAAGGATCGCCTGAGTCGAGCATGTGGAAGCCGTTTTCCTGGAGCAACCCTGCCATCTTCAGGAGCCCCAGCCGCAGGCGGCTGCGGACTGTCGGTGACGGGACGTTCAACACCTCGCCGACTTCACTGCTGGTCAGACCGCCGAAATAAACCAGCTCGATCGCTCTGCGTTGTGTGGGCGGCAACCGCTGCAGCGCGTCTCGCACCTGCGCACCGATGACGTTACGTTCGGCCTCGAGATCGGTCCGGTCAGGCGCGGGGTGGTAGCCACCATCGCCCAGTTCAGGGAGCTGGAGCACACGCCGTTTTCTCCGCCGAAGCTCGTCGATACACAGGTTCCGCGTGATCGCCAGCAGCCAGGCGGGCATGGCGGCCCGCTCAGCATCGTACGATTGGGCGTTTAGCCAGGCCCGCACGAACGTCTCTTGCACGGCCTCCTCCGCTTCGCCCGCCGTCCCCAGCATGCGTACCGCGAGAGAGAAGCACTGCCGGTGGTAGCGGTCGTAGAGGACCTCCAGGGCTTCCGCGCTGCCCTCCTCGAGGGGGGAGTGACCGGCGCGGTGGTCGCGGACGGGTACCAGGCCCACGAGGTCCTGAGCGACACCCGCGGGGCGGTTCATCAACCGTCCAGGCGAGTCGCCCTCGCCGCGCCCACGTTCATGCCGAATTTTCAAGTCCC
>JAYUAG010000577.1:0-2787 GCA_043741475.1 Thermoflexaceae bacterium
AAGACGGTGCTCGCGCCGATGTTCAAGGCGCGCATGCTGGGCGTGGCGGGCTGGTATTCGACGAATATCCTCGGCAACCGCGACGGCGAGGTGCTCGACGACCCGGAGAGCTTCAAGACGAAGGAAGAGTCGAAGCTCGGGGTGCTCGAATACATCCTCCAGCCGGACGTCTACCCGGAACTCTACGGCAACCTCTACCACAAGGTGCGGATCAACTACTACCCACCCCGTGGTGACAACAAAGAGGGCTGGGACAACATCGACATCTTCGGGTGGCTGGGCTACCCGATGCAGATCAAGGTGGACTTCCTCTGCCGCGACTCGATCCTGGCGGCGCCGATCGTGCTCGACCTGGTGACGTTCATGGACTTGGCGAAGCGCGCGGGCCTGAAGGGCATCCAGGAGTGGCTCTCGTTCTTCTTCAAGAGCCCGCAGTTCGCGCCGGGGCTCTACCCGGAACACGACCTCTTCATCCAGCAGACGAAGCTGAAGAACACGCTGCGCTACCTCATGGGCGAGGAGCAGATCACGCACCTGGGGATCGAGTATTACGAGGACGAGTAGGGAACCACGAAGACGCGAAGATCACGCGAAGGCGCAGATGTGTTCAGGGCGAGCGCGGGCTTCGGAGGAATCGCCGCAGGCGTGCCCACGGGGAGACGCGAGGAACCTCGTCCAAGAGCTGTTCGTGCTCGAGATGGTCCGCGATCTCACGTTGCCGGTCAGCGACCTGCGCCTGCATGCGCGCTTGGTCGAGCGCGTCGGTGTTGGATCCCGGGCGTAACCAGCTCATCAGCGGCCTCCGGTCACCAGCCTAACGGTCCGGGATTCGAATCGCGAACCGGGTGCCGTGCGTGCCTCCGGGCGTCGTGCGTCAGTCCGCGGGCGCAGAGAGCCCCTACCCCGCGCGGCTACCGGATCGTCGACGAAGTGCCGTAGAGCGCCTCTCGCAGGTCGAGGACGAGGTTCGTGCCGTCGAGGCGGAGGTGACGAGGGTTGAAGCCCTCGGCGTGGACGGACATGCGCAGGTCGCTGGCGCGCACGTCGGCGGGGAGGACGAAGCCCGCGAGGCCCGCGACCTCCGTGGTCGCGCGGGCCACCACGCCGTCGCGGTGGTCCATCACGAGGACATGGGCGCCGGACACGGGCGGGTGTTCGCCGGCGGTGTCGGCGTCGTTGTCGAGCACCCAGACGCGGCCTGAACGGCCGTCGTGGGCCACCTCGATCTCGACGGCGACGTCGCGCAGGTAGATGAAGGGCTCGGTCGTGACCGCGGCCATGCCGTCGCGCTCAGGGATGCGTGCCGAGTTCGCCCCCAGGCTGATGTCCTGGGTCGCCATGCCGTGATCCGTGGTGATCACGAACAGTGTGGAGTCGAAGAGGCCGCGTTCGTCGAGCGTGCGCAGGATGTGGCCGATGCGGACGTCTGTCTCGTCGAGGGCGGCGCGGGCGCCTTCGTGATGGGGGCCGTAGTCGTGGGCGGCGGCGTCCGGCTGGCTGAACTCGTGGTAGACGAGCTTCGGGGGCGCGTGGCTCTCATCGAGGAAGAGCAGCCGCGCCTGGGCGAGGCCGCGGTTGTCGATCTCGCCCATCATGCGGTGGCCCATCGATTCGAGTTCGTCCTTCCAGCGCGGGTCGATTTCGTGCTGGGTCCCGTGCGTCAGCTCGATCAGGCGCTGCTTGTCGCCGATCAGGCGCCGTTCGAGAGTCGCGTGGTCGGCGCCGCGCGTGCAGGGCTCGATGATCGAGGCCGTGAGCGCACCGCCGAAGGCGCCGTCCCAATCTCCGTAGACGCGGTGGAACGCCTCGAACAACGTCTCGACGCTGTCATCGAGAAAGTGGGCGGTGTCGAACTGCTGACCCTGGGGCGAGACGGTTTCGCGCCGGTCGCGGAGGTAGTAGCTGGGGTTGACGATGCCGTGGTGGCCTCCCCAGCAGCCCGTGCCGATGGCGTTGTGGCTCGGCCAGGTGATGCTGGGGAAGTTCGTGATGCTGCCGTGTTCGAGCATCACGCCGCGTTCGATCAGGCGGCGAAGGTTCGGGATCGCGGCGGCGTCGCTCTCCAGGCGGTGGAGCAACTCGGTGTGCGACTGGCCGTCGAGCAACATGATGTAGACGCGCTCCGGCGCAGATGAGGCGTCATCGACGACCTCGTAGAGGACGCGTCCGTCCTGGCGCTTGAAGTAGACGCCGGGCTCAAGGCCCTGCTCGCTGCTGGCGCGCCCGGTCACGTCACGGCCGTCGATGAAGGGGAAGCCCATGAGGTGCGCGATCGTGGGAGCGATGTCGATCTGGCGCGCCTCAGCTGCAACCCTCACACCGCCCTGGACGCCCGGCCCGCTGAAGACCAGCGGCGAACGGGACTGGACCACGTCGAGGTTCCCGTGCTGGCCCGGCTGCAGCCCGAAGGCGTAGCTCTCGGCGTTCACCACGAGATCGGGTGCGTTGGGGTTGTCGAAGAGCTGCGAGATGCGCTCGTAGGCGTAGGGATAGGTGATCCGGTCGTGGCCGATATAGGCGTGCTGGATGTCGCTGTCCTTCCCGGGAAGGACCGCGGCAGCGAGTTCGGCGGCGAGTGTGGAGAGGGCGAAGGGGTCCTGCGCGGCCAGCGGATTCTCGCCAACTGTCTCGACGACCTCGTAGTCGTAGCCGCCTTCGCTCGCGTAGTGACGGAGCCAACGGACCATGCCCCGGCGTGCCCAGGCCTCGTACGAGGTGTCGCCGTCGCGGCCCGTGCGCATGGTGGCGACGAAGTCGGTCCAGGCTTCGCCGCCGTTCGTGGTCAGC
>JAYUAG010000578.1:0-14753 GCA_043741475.1 Thermoflexaceae bacterium
CCCGGGTGGCGCGAACGCGACCCCGAAGCCTTCGCCTACAACCTCCGCGTCGACCTGGAAGCGCCACCCCGTCGTTTCGCCGTACAGCGCCAACAGGACGCTCTCCAGGGCTGGTCGAGCCACGGCCGTCTCCACGCCATCACCTGTCCCACGCTCGTCATCTGCGGCGAAGATGACGGCATGACACCGCCGGAGAACAGCCGCCAGATCGCCGCCCTCATCCCCGGCGCACGGCTGGAGCTGATCCCGCAGTGCGGCCATAACCCCATGCTGGAAAAGCCCGAAGCCGTCCGCGACCTCGTCTTTCGCTTCCTCGACGTTAGCCGTTCCGCACCGCCGGCCCTCGCGTAGCCGTGCCGCACCGCCGGCACTCGGGTAGCCGTGCCGCACCGCCGGCACTGGAGTCGGAACGCACTGCGCCCGAACGAATCGCCAGGCAACCGAAGATTCCGTGATGAAGTCGCGCGCCAGGCGAAACATCCCATCCCCGACTTCGATTCGTACCCTCAATAAGATGGATTGACGCGGCCCACCGGCCCGCCTATATCCTGCGCAAGACCCACCTGGGAGGGCGTCATGGAACGGTCGAACTACTGGACCCGGAAACTCGCTCGCAGGCGGATGCTCGCCGGGACGGCGTCCGGGGGCCTTGGCGCCGCCGCGTTCGCCCTCGTCGGTTGCGGAGATGACGACGACGGCGCCGGCAAGACGACAGCGACCGCCACCACCGCTTCTGGCGGCGTCAAGCCCGGCACGGCAACCGCGCCCACACCGACCACCGCCGGCGAGGTCGTGAAGCCCGGCGGCACGCTCAACGTCCGCCAGGGCGCCCCCTTCGCCAATATCAGCCCTTACAACGGACTCGACAGCGGCCTCACCTTCGGCCTCGTCATCCCCGTGTACGACCACCTCTGGTACACGCCGCTCGATACCGGCGTGCGCGAGAACTTCCTCGCCGCCACCATCGAGCAGCCCGACCCACTCCAGTTCACGGTGACCCTCAAGGACGCCGTCTTCCAGAACAAGGCGCCGATCAACGGCCGGGCGCTAACGGCCGAGGATGTGGCGGCAAGCTTCACCGCTGCCTCGAAGGCGACGAAAATCTCGAACAGCTCGTGGTGGACGCAGGTCCTCGACAAGGTCGTCGCCATCGACGCGAAGACCGTCAAGTTCACCCTCAAAGCCGTCGACGCCTGGACCTTCAGCTCTACCAACGGTGGCAGTCCGCTCGGCGGCTCCATCCTCCCCAAGGAACACGCCGCCGACCCGACGCTCATGGAGAAGGATCTCATTGGCAGCGGCTTCTACGAGTTCGTCAGCCACCAGAACGGCACGAACTTCCGCCTCAAGCGGAACGAGACCTATCGGGAAAAGGGCAAACCCGCCCTCGCCGTCGTCCAGGCCAAGCTCATCCAGGAGCAGGCCGCTGCCCTCGCCGCCTTCTCGGCCAAGGAGATCGACGGCATCGTCCCCAACAACAAACTGGAGAAGGACTCCCTCGTCCAGAAGCACGGCAAGGACATCGTTATCGACTCCGACCTGAGCCGCGGCGTCTGGATCGTGCAGGCGCGCGGCGACGGCCAGTTCGCCAACCCGCTCGTGAACCAGGCGATTAGCCTCGGGCTGGATCGCAAGGAGATGATCACGCTGATGGGCAACGGCGACGGCCAGGCCACGGGCCCCGTCCCGCCCACCTTTGCCACCTACGCCCTCACCGACAAGGAGATTGCCGACACCTACGGCAAGCAGGACAACGCCGAGGCGAAGAAGATGCTCGCCGCAGCCGCGTTCGACCTCTCCAAGGAGTACCAGCTCAAGTTCATCGTCCCTGGCGACACGTTCGCGCAGTTCTCCCAGATCGTCCAGGCCCAGCTGAAAAAGAACCTCGGCATCAACGTCAAGCTCGTCGGCGAAGACTTCGCCAGGTGGCTCGGCCAGTCGCTCTACGGCTCCGATTACGACGGCTTCATCGTCTACCCTTCGCTCGAATACGACGACCCCAGCAGCTACATCGGCGCCTACACCCTCACCATCGGCGGACGCCCTAATTGGGCCGGTTTCAAGAACCAGGAACTCAACGACCTCGTCGCCAAGCAAAAGGCCACGCTCGACGACAAGGCCCGCCAGGACCTGATCAGGGACCTCCAGAAGAAGGCCTGGACGGCGGGTGCGCCCTTCATCCCCACCTTCGTCCGCGTCACCTATGCCGCCAACTGGGGCTACGTGAAGGGGCGAACCGTGGGCCGCGGCAGCTACGGCTACCTCACGGGCACGACCTACATCGACAAGGGCTAGGAGCGGATCCCATGCGCCGTTACGCGCTCCGGAGGCTGGCGTACCTGCCCGTCATCATCGCCGCCGTCTCGTTCATCACCTTCTTTACGCTGCGCCTGCCCTGGGCGAACGACCCGGTGACGTTGCTCTCGAGCCAGACCACGACCGTCGAACAGCAGCAGGCGATCCGCGAGGAACTCGGCCTCGATGCCTCCGTGCCCCGCCAGTTCATCAACTGGCTTGGTGACCTCGCCCGCGGCGACCTCGGCAAGACCTTCCGCGGCAACCAGCCAGTCTGGCCCGAGGTCCAGCGGCGGATGCCCGTCACCCTGGAGATCATGCTCCTCGCGCTGACTTTCTCCACGGCGATAGGCGTCAGCGTCGGCGTCCTTAGCGCGGTGAAGCAGAACACGGCGGTGGACTACATCGCCCGGTTCTTCGCGATTTTCGGCCAATCGATCCCGGAATTCTTCCTCCTCATTCTCCTCATCGTCCTCCCCTCGATCTGGTGGAATTACTCGCCCCCGGTAGGCGGCCACATCTCCATCTTCTCGGACCCGGGAGAGAACCTCCGGCTCTACCTTCCGCCGGCCATCCTCCTCGGGCTGGCCGGCGCCTCGGGGATGATGCGCCTCACGCGTTCGACGCTGCTCGAAGTCTTCCGCCAGGACTACGTGCGGACGGCCTACGCCAAGGGTTTGCACCAGCGCTCAGTGATCGTCGGCCACGCCTTGAGGAATTCGCTCATCCCGCTCGTCACCCTCCTCGGCGCCCAGTTCGCCGCACTCTTCTTCGGGTCGCTCATCTTCGAACAGATTTTTAGCATCAACGGTATCGGCCAGTTCTTCTTCGTCTCTGTCTATGCCTCGGACTTCCCCGTCGTGCAGTTCCTCGTGCTCTACACGGCCGTCATCGTCGTCACCATTAATCTGCTGGTCGACCTCTCTTACGCGATCATCGACCCGCGTGTGAAGTACCGCTGATGGCAACACAGGCGACCACGACCACCGCCGTCGACCTGGGCGCACGTCTCTCCCACCGCCCCGGACGCCTGCGCCGGCTCGGCCATCTCGCCCGCACGCACCCGTTGGGCGTCTTCGGCCTCGTCGTGCTCTGCCTCTTCGTGGTCCTTGGCCTGTTCGGCGACGCCATCGCGCCATACGACCCCCGTGCCCTGCAGTCCGCCGCGCCCCGCTCCGGGCCTTCGTGGAGCCACCCCTTCGGCGCCAACCAGCTCGGCCAGGACGTCTTCTCCCGCGTCATCGCCGGCGCGCGGATCTCCCTCGAAATCTCCGCGGCCGCGGTGTTCCTCGGCGCCGGCGTGGGCTGCTTCCTCGGCATGCTCGGTGGATACTTCGGCCGCTGGGTCGACTACGCCGTCCAGCGTTCGGGCGAAGCCTTCGCCGCGTTCCCCAGCCTGGTCCTTTATTTCCTGCTCATCGCCGCCTTCGGCCGGGGCGTCCCCACGATCATCGCCGCGATCGGCATCGGCGCCCTCTTCGGCGGCAATCGCGTGCTCCGTGGCGCCACGATCGTTGAGCGCAACATTCCTTACGTTGAGGCCGCCCGCGCCATCGGTTGCTCCGAACTGCGGACCTTCCTCCGACACGTCGTGCCAAACGTCCTCCCGCTCACGGTCATCGTCATGAGTGGCGCCCTCGGCGCAGCCATCCTCGCGGAATCGGCTCTTGCCTTCCTCGGTCTTGGCGTCGAACCCGGCACCCCCTCCTGGGGCATCGACATGAGCGGCTCGAACCTTTCGGTCGCGCGTCTCGGCTACTGGCACATCGTCGTCTTCCCCGGCATCGCCATCAGCCTCGTCGTCCTCGCTGCCAACCTCTTTGGCGACGCCCTCCGCGACATCTGGGACCCCCGCCTGAGAAAGTAGCCGCGGCGCACCGCCGCCGCTGACGGTCCGTGCCACGCGGCCGTTACGAACCCTCGGGTAGCCGCGGGCCGCCGTGCCCGCGGGCTGTCGTGCCAACCTGGGGGTGTCGACACATTCTCATGCGCTGGACATGGCACGCTCGTCCGTCGGCGCAGTGGCCGACGGCTACCGTACGCGTGCGCTGGTCGGGCCGGGGGCGAGGGCCCAACGCCGCGCCATCGTTAACGTGCCACTCACTCCCGCAACCATCACCACCGCCACCGGCACAACCCACCACGTGATCGAACGGTCGTTCGGCGCCCACAGCGCGCTCGCCGTCAGGACCGTCCCGGTCACGAGCCCCAGGGACACCGTTCGAGCGCGCCCGCGCGGCGATTGACGTCCAGCGAACACGAGGGCAACCACCGGGAACGCGGTCGCCGTCACGAAAATCAACGCCACCGCCAGCGCGAACAGCCACCGCTGGCCTGTCGCACTACCAACGATGTGCAGGATGAACGCCGCCAGGAAGCAACCGAACGCGCCAACAAGCCCGCGTGCCGTAGCCATCTCCGCGAGTGTATCAGCCCGCCCCCGGCGCGCTCGCCAGTGCCCACGGACAGGTTTACCATTCGCCCTGCATCTGCGGCCTGTAACGCGCCGCGAGAAACAGAAAGGCTGGATCTTGGAACTTCAGAATGTAGTCATCGTCGACGGAGTCCGCTCCGCGTTTTCCCGCGGCGGCCGCGGCAAGCTCGTCGCCACCCGGCTCGATGAAGCCGGCGCCCGCATCGTCCGCGCCCTCCTCGAACGCAACCCGAAGGTCAGCGACCGCATGATCGAGGACATCGCTCTCGGTAACGTCGCAGGCGCTGCCGAACTCGCCGGCATCGGCGCCGACACCGTCGCCCGCCTCGCCGGCCTCCCCGCCGAGATCTCCGCCGTCGATAGCAACCGCCAGTGCGGCTCGAGCATGGAGACCCTCCACCGCGTCGCCCAGTCGATTATGGTCGGCGCCACCGAGTGTGGCATCGCCATCGGCGCCGAGCGCATGGGCCGTCAGCTTGGTGGTGGCGGACCCCGCGGCGATCAGAACCGCATTACCGAATTCAACAAGCGCCGCCTCGAACAGACGGCCCTCCAGCGGAACATGGCCGCCAACCACAACGACGACTTCAGCGTCCCCTTCCAGGACGAGATCCTCGATTACTCGCCCATCCTTTCCATGACGCAGACCGCCCAGAACGTGGCCGAGGTCTATGGGCTTACGCGCGAAGAGATGGACCAGTTCGCCGTCGAGAGCCACCGCAAGGCGGTCGCCGCCTACGCCTCCGGCTTCTACAAGAACGAAGTCATCCCCCTCGAAGTGGAAGAACCCGTCTTCGACGCGGAGGGCAACTGGCTCGCCAACGAGCACGGCAAGACGATCATCTTCGACCGCGACGAGTGCATCCGCCCCGGCACCAACATCGAAGCCCTCAGCCAGCTCCCCACCGTGAAGGGCATCGTCAGCCCGACCGGCTCCGAACTCCGCATCACCGCTGGCAACAGCTGCCCGACAAACGACGGCTTCACCGCTGCCCTCCTCATGAGCGAGAAGCGGGCGCTCGAACTCGGCCTTGAGCCACTCGCCCGCATCATTGGCTTCGGCGTCTCCGGCGTGAAGCCCCAGGTCATGGGGCTCGGCCCCATCCCCGCCACCAACAAGGCCCTCCGCCATGCCGGCCTTACCGCCGACCAGATCGATCGCGTCGAATTCAACGAAGCCTTCGCCGCCCAGGTCATCCCCTCCTGCCGCGACCTCGGCATCTCCCTCGACCGCGTGAACGTGAACGGCGGCTCGATCGCCCTCGGCCATCCGCTCGGCGCCACGGGCGCCCGCCTCGTCCTCACCGTCGCCCACGAACTGCGGCGCAGCGGTGGCAAATACGCCCTCGCCACCCAGTGCATCGGCGCCGGCATGGGCATCAGCACGATCATCGAAGCGCTCTAGCTTCGGGGTCACCAGCAACAGCACACAGACCACGACGGGGCCGGCGAAAGCTGGCTCCGCCGTTTTTGCTGTGTTGGCGGGCGCGCTACACGTTGTCGTCCTCACCTGCCTCGCAAAGGAGCATCCTGGCGCGTGATGCGTCCTTCACCACGAATCTGGTCCGGTGTGTGATCGTGAGGAGGACTTGCTGGAGCAGCCGGCGGTCACGCCCGTCCGCGGTCTCCCCTTGTGTGGCGACTGTTGCCTCCACACGTTCCACATCCATGGCCTCAACGGAGACCTGGAGTTCGACTCCGTCCGGACCCACCGGCGCAAGTTGCAAGCAGCCCCACCCGCCAATATCGACAACGTAAGCAACGGGTGCGCCAGAGATCCACAGCCGAACAACCGGGACCCCGTCCAACTCGCCCTCGAATGCTCGCCGCCGGGCGCGTTCCGCGTTTCGCATCCATCCTGACTCCCAGCCTGGGGGTACTGTGATTTCTAGGTCGGCGAGGACATCCAACCAGTCGCCGGCCAAGAATACGACCAAGTCACCTGCGCCGAGTGCCGCAACGGACTCGCGAGTCGCCTTAAGGAAGGCCTCGGTATTGCGCAGATTAGCGCAAATGACCTCTCTGCCGGCGCTTAACTGTCCCTCCAACAGCTCATGCAGTTCCCGTTCGAAAGCTTTCGCGAATTTTCGCCCCGGCAAAGCAGCCCAACCGGAGTCCGGTACGAATGGACCCTTGGGCAGCGTTCCCCAGACGCCGATCTCGGCCATGACTCCGTCCGGAGCGTTCACGAACGCGAATCGACCCGCGTCGTCGAACAAAGGCTTCAGGACATCCGCCTCGCAGCGTGCAGCCAACACATCGGCTTGAAAGTCCCGTACTCGACCTGGATCGAGCGGTTGCGCGATGAGCCACTCTTCTTCGGAGCGTTGTTCGTCTGTCACGGCCTGATCCAGCAACTTGAAGAGCCGATCAAGGCGCTCACCGTCGGCGGTTTCAGAACGCAACGCGAACGGCAGTAGCCCCGCCGCATTGGAGCGGGCAAAATCGCGGACGCCGGCGGCCACGCCGCCAAGCTGCGGATTCCCGCCGGAATGGACCAGTTCGAGCAATCGGAGAATGGCGAATCGCTGAGGATAGCGATGGGGTGCGATGCTGGACATCTGCTCCCGTGGCTTATCGCGACGATCCCAATCGTCCCAACCGAACTCTGAACGTCTGGATTCGCGAACGGCGACCACAAGATCTGGTCCAAGGTGGTCAAGTGTAGGGTAGGCCGCTCGCACCACGTTCAAGACCGGCTGCGGATCGTTTAGCAAGCCATTCTGCGCCAGATCCAGGGCCCTCCCCGCGAGGCCCATGAGCGCGATACGGCATCCCTGGTCGAATTCATCCACGAACGGCTGGAAAGAGGCAGATTCATTCGAGTACCGGGCAGACTGAATCGTGCTAATGACGAGCGTGAACTCGTGTACAAGGACCGCGATGTCTTCTGTTGGTCCCGTGCCGCGTCACCCCCCGGCAGTCCCGGCATCGAGGGCAGGACGACGGCAGCGGCAGCAAGAACCGCGACGATGACCACCGCCACAGTGCTCGGTCCCAGCCAAGTTCCGCGTACCCAACCGAGCGAAAGCCTTGTCCGATTCACCCCTCAATACTACCGGCGTGTGGCTCGAGGGTGATGCCGCCACGGAAGCGCTCCCTCAAATCAGCAACCGCGGCTCCAGTCGCGTTTCGACGACCCCGCCCTCCGCGGCGCGCTCCACCCGATAGGCGCCCGCCAGCGGACGGTCGCTCACCACGTCAACGACCTCCAACCCCTCGTACAGGATGCCCACGCCGTCGTCCGTCGCGTAGGAGAGCGGCAGCGTGCCGTCGCCGACGAGCCGGTGGAGGAGCGGCCGGCGCTGCGCTTCGCTGTCGTAGTGCACGCCGTTCCCGTAGGGCAGGAAGCCGAGCCCGTTCGTGATCGGCCGCAGGTTCAGCCCGAACGAATCCGTTGTTCCGCCTACATGCCAGCAGATCGAGCCCGCGCTCACGCCGCCGAGGATGACGCCCGCTTCCCAGCACTCGCGGAAGATCTCGTCCAGGCCGTGTGCCCGCCAGACGGCGAGCAGGTTCGCCACCGAGCCGCCGCCGACCCAGACGACATCCTGGGCGAGCAGGCGCCCGCGGACATCCTCGACGTTCGGCATCGTGAATAGGGAGAGGTGGCTGGGGACTGCATCTTCAGCGCCCGCGAAGGCGCCATAGAACGCCGCTACGGAGGCGGCCGAATCGCCGCCAGCCGTCCCGAGGTAGCAGGTGCGCGGGCGCTGAGCACCGCTCAGCCGCAGTGCGTAGTCGATCAATGAGCCGCGCTGCCACGTCCCCCAGCCCCCCGTGCCAGGGCGGAAGCCGCCGGAGGTCGCGAAGATTCTCCGTGGTCTGGCCATGATTCCTCCAGACTCCGAATGCTATCAGTACCGCTTCCGGTGAGTCGCGGAATGATCGGGGAGGCTTCCCGATCCCGTCCTTGGCCCGACCGCCAGGGAGGCCCCCCCCCCGCGCTCACGCTCCCCAATCCCGTCCTTAGCCCGACCGCCAGGGGGGAGGGCCCCCCCGGCGCCCGGCTGCCCGGAGCCGCAACTGCCGTCACTCGACCGAGGAGGAAGCCCAGGATCACCACGGCGGCCCGGGGCCGTTGTTCACGCGCGGGCTAAAAGACAGAGCCTGGACGCGAGCCAGGGGAAGGCGCTCAGGGCCGTCCGGAGCAGCCCTCGCCCTGCCGTCGGCACTGGCACTTTCCCGCGGGGCGCGTAGTCTTCCTCCCTCGGAGGTGTCTCGATGCTCGCTCCTTACCGTGTGATCGACCTGGCGACCGATCACCGCCAGCTCTGCGGCCAGATCCTCGGCGACCTGGGCGCGGATGTCCTCCTCGTGGAGCCGCCCGGCGGCTCCGAGACGCGCCATCTCGGCCCGTTCGTGGACGACATTCCCGACCCGGACCGCAGCCTCGGCTTCTGGGCCTACAACCGCAACAAGCGGGCGGCGACGATCGACATCGCGACAGCGGACGGCCAGGCGCGGCTCAAGGAGCTCGTGGCCAGCGCTGACGTCCTCATCGAGGGATTCGCGCCCGGCTACCTGGACGCTGCCGGACTCGGCTACGCCGCCCTCAGCGCCCTCAACCCTGGTCTCGTTTTCGTGTCGATCTCGCCCTTTGGGCAGGACGGCCCCAAGGCCGACTGGGCGGCTACCGACCTCGTCGTCCTCGCCGCCTCGGGGGCACTGCTCCAGACCGGCGACGACGACCGCGCTCCCTGCTTCATTTCCGTGCCCCAGGGCTACTTGCACGCTGCCGGCGACGCCGCCGCGGGCGCGCTCATGGCGCTGACCGCACGCGAACGCGACGGCCTCGGCCAGCACGTCGATGTCTCCGCGCAGATCTCGGCGATGCTCGCCACCCAGTTCTACATCACCTCAGCCGGCTGGGGTGACGCCCAGCCCACGCGCCTCGCGGGCGGGCTCAAATTCGGCCCGCTCACGTTCAAGTTCGTCCAGCCGGCGAAGGATGGCTGGGTCTCGGTCACCTTCCTCTTTGGCACAGCCATCGGGCCGTTCACCGACCGCCTCATGCAGCTCATGCTCGAAGAGGGCTTCGTCGACCAGGAGACACGGGACAAGGACTGGGTCAACTACGCCGCCCTCGTCCTTGGGGGGCAGGAGCCACCGAGTGAGCTGGACCGCTGCACCGCCGCCATCGGCAAGTGGACGGCCAGCCACACGAAGGCCGAGCTCGCCGCCCTTGCGCAGACGCGAAGGCTGCTGATCGCGTCCGTCGCAACCACTGCCGACCTCCTCGCGTCGGAGCAGCTCGCGAGCCGCGACTACTGGACGAGCGTCGAACACCCCGAACTCGGCAGGAGCGTGACGTACCCCGGCCCGTTCGCGAAGTTCAGCCGCCAGCCGTTGCGAACGCGTCGTCGTCCGCCGCTCCTCGGTGAACACAACCTCGACCCGATACCGCCGCCGCGCGCGCGGCCCGCCTCCAGCACGCCGGGCACTCGCGCACCCGCACTTGCCGGCGTGAATGTGCTCGACTTCATGTGGGTAATAGCGGGACCAGCGGGCTCGCGCTACCTCGCGGACCATGGTGCAACGCAAATCAAGATCGAGAGCTCCCTCCGCCCGGAGACCGGCCGTACGCTGCAGCCGTTCAAGGATGGGAAGGCGGGCGCGGAACGCTCAGGCCTCTTCCACAACGCCAACGCCGGCAAGCTCGGCCTCACCCTCAACCTTGCGATGCCGGAGGCCCGCGAGGTCGTCCTCAAGCTTGTGCAGTGGGCGGACATCGTCCTCGAAAGCTATTCACCCAAAGCGATGAAGGCCTGGGGTCTGGACTATGACTCGCTTCGCGCGGTCAAGCCAGACATCATCATGCTCAGCTCATGCCTCAACGGGCAGACCGGGCCCGACGCGATGCTCGCCGGCTTCGGGACGATGGGCGCCCAGCTGGCCGGCTTCGGTGAACTTGCCGGCTGGCCCGACCGGCCCCCCGCCGGCCCCTTCGGGGCCTACACCGACTACGTCGCCCCGCGTTTCACCGTCGCTGCGCTTCTCGCCGCGCTCGACCATCGCCGCCGCACGGGCGAGGGCCAATACATCGACCTCTCGCAGGCCGAGTCGTCGCTGCACTTCCTCGCGCCCGCCTTCCTCGATTACACGGTCAACGGCCGCGTCCACACGCGCGCCGGCAACACGTCGCCGCACGCTTCGCCACACGCCGTCTTCCCCTGCGCGGGCAACGACCGCTGGGTCGCCATCGTCTGCGAGAGCGATCTGCAGTGGCAGGCCTTCTGCTATGCGACCGGGAATCCGGGTTGGCTGGCCGATTCCCGATTTGCCACGTTGACGGCTCGTCTTGCGAACCGGGAGGCGCTGGAAGCGGCTATCGGCGAGTGGACTGCCCATCGCACGGTGGGCGAGGTCGAGGAGATCCTGCAGGAATCCGGTGTCCCGGCCCACCGCGCCATCGACACGGTCGACGCCTTCTCAGATCCGCAGCTCCTGCATCGCGGCCACTTCGTCACGGTCGAACACCCAGAGATGGGCCCCGTTCCCGTGGAGGGCGTCCGCTTCCGCCTCTCCGCCACTCCGGGGGCGGTCACGAGCGCGGGCCCGACCTTCGGCCAGCACAACGACCAGGTGCTGCGAGAAATTCTCGGTATGGACGACGAAGCGATCGTCGAGCTCATCGCCGCGGGCGCGCTCGAATAGCGCCACGGCGGCGCCGGTAGTCGCGGGCCGCTGTGCCCGCGGGCTGGCGCTCGCTGTCCAGGGGCGACATTGGCAATCGGCCGGGTTCGGCCGCAGGTCACGATCGTTGAATGCGACTCCGTCTATGTCCCGGCCAGGCACCTGTCGTCGCGCATGAGCGCCGCCAGGTTCGACAGGTCCGCCTGGGCGGGGACGCAGAGCACCGCGCCCGGGAAGAACGAACAGGTCTGCGCCGGTGTCCGTCCGGAGAGCCGTCCTAGCGCCGTGATGAAGTCGTCGAAGTCGGCCGGCGCGAAACGGTAGCGCTGCCGGATGAGGTCGCACGCGTCGCCGTTCACGACGACGTAGCGCTGGCGCACCGTCGGCGGGCCAGCAGGGCTGAGCGTAGCGGTCGCAATGGTCGTCGCTGTTGCCGTGGGGGTCGTCGGCGTCGTAGGCGTGGCGGCGGCCGTGCGAGTCGGCGTCGCTGTCGCGGGTGAGGCTGTGGCTGGAGCGCTCGCCGCCGCGGTGGACGAAGGCGCTGCCGGGACCGCCGTCACCGGGTCTCCGAGGACAGAGCTACTCGCCGCCGGCTGCGCGTCCGGTTCACCGTCACGCGTCAAAGCGAACACGACGCCAACGGCGGCGACCGCCCCGAGCGCGAGCACGCCCAGCAGCGCCATGAGCCAGCCAAGGTGATCGCTCCGCCCCGGTTCTCGCGGCGGCGGTCGCAACTCGAACGGGAAGTCGATCTCGGGGAGGCGCTGGCCACCGCTGCCACGGTTGCCCTTCATCCGGGACATTGCGAAACCTGCACACCGCTATGTTCGGCAGATTGGACGAAAAAGACTAGTCTCTTCGCTAAAGAGATTAGTCGTGAGCAGCGAGACATCCGGCCGCCTAGGCGAAGAAGGCGGCCAGCGTCCGCTCAGTCAGGACCATATTCATCACCTTCGCGCGCTGTAGCTGTTCCCAGTAGTAGCGGTAGGTGGCGCGGTCGTGGAGGTTCCCGTCGTGCTGGATCGGTCCCCAGTCCGCGTCGAACGCCTTGAGGAGGATCGCTTCGGCCTCGGCGACTTCTGGCGCCTGGGGCGACATTGCCCGCGTGATCGGCTCGATCTGGGCCGGGTAAATCGACCACTGGCGCAGGAAGCCGAACTCCTCGCGCGCCCGCCGCGCGTCGTTGTAGATGAACTCCGTGTCCTTCAGTTCCAGCGTCACGTTGTGCGCGGGCACCACGCCATGCGCGAGCGCCGCCGCGATCGTCTCCGCTTTCGCGCGCCGCAAGAGGGCGTGGTCGAACTGCAACGGCGACCGCATCGCGCTCGAGGGGATCGCGCCGTGGTGGTCGCTGACGAAGTCCATGAGGCCGAAGTCCAGCACCTGGACCGTCGGCAGAGCGGCAAGTTCCCAGACCACGTGCAGCGCCGCCTGCGTCTCCATGAGCACGTGGATTGGGATGTCGCGGTTGATCCCCGCCTTCGCTCCCGTCTCCCGGATGCAATCGATCACCCCCGCACACTCGGCCACACTCATCGACTTCGGGATCGTGATGTAGGCCACCCGTTCGCCCGCCCCGCGCACGATCATCTCCACATCCTGGCGCCAGAGCGGGTGGCTCGGGTCGTGGATGCGGACGCCCGCCATGTTGTAGTGATTCGCCGCGCTGTTCTGCATGCGCACCACCATCTCGGCGTGCTCGCGCTCGCGGCCGGTGGGGGCGCCGTCTTCGCAGTCCATGGTGATGTCAAACACACCGCCCATCCGCTGCTGTAGCTCGAACGCCTTGGTGATGCGTTCCTCGGTGCCGGCGAAGTGCTCGCACGCCGGGATGATGGGCGGGCTGTTTTCGCCGCCGAACAGGGCGACCGATGGGTGAGCGGGCATGGAGTGAACCTCAAAGAGGGAGTCGGCGCGACCGAACGCAGCCGCCGGGAAAGCGGTCACAGTATCCTTCGCGTCCCGCCAACGGGGAAAGCCGCACCGGCCCGGTTGACGCGGCCCGCTGTGCCCATGCGCTGGCGTGCACTGCCCGGCTCGCGCAAATGTGTCAGTAGCGCGAACGTAAGTGAGCGCTGCGATGTCTCGCGTCGACGGACGGGCGAACCCGATCGACACGGCCTGCCCTGGGCTCCTCGCTCTCTACGACCGCGCCTTCACGTTCCGGAACAGCGCCCAGAGCGCGAAATCGTAGCTGCTCTTCAACGCCCCGCACACCAGGAAGGGCGCGCCCGCCCACACGCCGAACAGTGCTCCGCCCAACGCCGGCCCGGGCGTTGAGGCCAGGCTCCGTGACAACCCTGTGTACGCCGCGGCCGCCGCCCGCTCTTCAGGGTCTACCACCGACATCACCAGCGCCTGCCGTGGCGGCACGTCCATCTGCGAAAGCAATGAACGCAAGAGCAAGAAGGCGACCGCCGCCACCACCGACGGTGCAAAGGCCACCCCCACCAGCAGCGCGTTCGAGGGCAGGTGCGTGAACACCATCGTCCGCACGAGGCCGAAGCGCGTGGAAAGCCGCGCGGAGATCAGGAAGGAGACCGCCGAGAGGAAGCTCGTGCCGAAGAACACCGCGCCCGTCACCGCCGGGTCAAGCTCGAACTTCCGCAGCAGATAGAGCGCGATGATGCTCTGTACCACCATCCCGCCGGCGAACGCGTCCGTCGCGAACAACCCTGAAAGCGTGAGCACCCGCCCCCGTGAACGCACGAGTCCGCCCTTGGGCGAGTCCGCGGGCAGCTCGGCCGCGCTCGTCAGGCGGCGGACGAGGACGAGCGTCGCCAGCCCGATGAGCGAATAGCCGGCAAACATCCAGCGGATCGCGCCGCCTTCACCGAGGCCCGGGAAGAGCGCGACCGCCCCCGCCAACCCTGAAGCAAGGGCGCCGAACGCCGCTGAGAGCGAGCCCACGACGTTGAACCGCGCGAACGTCAGCACGCGATCGTGGCTACTCGTCTCCTGTCCGAGGATCGCCTGTTCGATCGGAAGAAAGGCCGAAACGTCGCCGGAGGTCGGATTGACGGTGCCGAAGAAGGCGATCAGCGCCAGCAACGGGAGCGCCTCCGTGGCTGCATAGCCGATGCCAGTCGCGGCGGTGAGCAGCGCCCCCCAGGTGAGCACGCGCCGCCGGCCCATACGCTCCACATAACGTCCGACAAGCCACGTCGTCACCGCCGTGCCGATCAGCGCGCTCGTGAGTAGCAGGCCCGCCTCGACCCCGGAGAAACCCAGCCGGTCGACGTATCGGGCCAGCAGAATCGTCATCATCCCGTCGCCGAACGCGCGCAACGCCTTGGTCGAAAACAGGATCCGGCGCGTCAGCACTGGCGCGTTCGCCTGGCGGGCGGCGTGCAAGGGTTCGTGTTTTGTCCCATGAACTCCCCGCCGC
>JAYUAG010000579.1:0-2786 GCA_043741475.1 Thermoflexaceae bacterium
TGACGAGACGAAGCCCGAGATCATGCGTCCGAACCCGCGAATCGGCCAACAGCAGCGCGACAAGCTGGCGAAGTTGCGCGCGAACCGCGATAGCGCCGCCGTCGAGAACCTCCTCGCACGCCTCGAACGCTTCGCCAATGGCACCGAGAACCTGCTGCCCGTGATGGTCGAATGTGTCGAGAACAAGGTTACGCTCGGCGAGATCAGCCACCGTTTGCGACGGGTCTGGGGCGAACAGCGCGAGACGGTGGTAATCTGATGGCCGAAGACGATACCCGGACGCTCGCTGATGAGCGTCGCCGCCTCCTTGGCCGGCTCGAACTCGAGCGGAAGCAGCTGCTCCGCAACATCGAATACTGCCGTATTCGCGATATCGACCGGCCGTTCATCGCCGAGTGGTCCCTCAAGGACATCGTTGGGCACCTCGCCTCGTGGGAAGCCGAAGTGGTCACCGCGCTGCGCGAATTGCGCGAAGGCAAGCGACCGGGACTCCTCGATTTCAACTCCAGTGCGATCGACGACTGGAACCATGATCACGCCGAGCGGAAGCGCGGTCTTGATTTCAGCAGCGTAGTCGAACAGCTTCGTGGCGGCCGCGTCAGGCTGCTTGAAGAGATCGTGCACGTGGCTGATGACGAGCTGGCCTCCGAAGGAACCGTCTCCAATCGGCTCATCCTTTCGGTCATCGACCATGAACGCGCGCACTGGCACGAGATCGCGGCCAAACTTGCTGGCATGGCCGGCGCTCGTCCTACCGGCCCTCAGTCAGTTCCTGAAGAAGTCACCTCTAGCGGCGACCACTAACCGCGACCGCAGATCCGCTCCCGATTCGGCAACAGAGTACACGGAGGCCCCATGCTCAAGAAGATCCACCACGTCGGCGTGGTCGTCAAAAGCGCCGATGAGGCGATGAAGTTCTACCGCGACGCTCTCGGGCTTGAAGTTACCGAAGACCGCGTGATCGAAGACCAGGGCGTCCGCGGAGTCCTGCTCAAGATCGGGAACTCAGAGATCGAACTGCTCGAACCGACGCGTGACGACACCGGTGTGGCCAAGTTTCTCGCGACGCGCGGCGAAGGCATGCACCACATCTGCTTCGAATCGGACGACGTACAGGCTGAGCTTGAAGGCGCCCGCGCGAAAGGCATCCAGCTGATCGATGAGCAGCCGCGCCTCGGCCTCGCCGGGATGATCTGTTTCCTCCACCCCAAGGCGAACCACGGCGTCCTCGTTGAGTTCGCGACGCCACTCGCCGAAGGGCACGAGGCTACGTCATGACCATCGGCGCCACCCACATCGACCACATCGTCATCTCCTCGAACGACAGCGCCGCTACCGCCAAGCGGTTCTCGGAAACGCTGGGCATCGAGATCAAGCGCGCCATGGTGCGGCCTGGCACTGGCGCACACCTCGAGTTCGCCAAGCTGCAGGAAGTGATCCTCGAATTCGCCGGTCCAGGTGAGGTGAAGCCCTACGACGAAGTCAAAGCCAAGCTGAGCGGCGTTGTCCTCGCCGTGGATGATATCCACGCCACGATCGCGGCGATCCGCGCGGCCGGATTCTCCGTCGGCGACCCGCACCCCGCGGTGCAACCGGGCGCACTGTTTACCGGGATGAAGGGTGGTACCAACGGCGTCCCCTTCGGGTTCATCCAGTACAACGCGCTGCCGATTGAGGCGCCGGCGCAGTGAACGTGAAGCTAATCGACCACGTCGGCATCGTCGTGAAGGATCTGGGCGCCGCCCTTGCAACTTACGAACGGAACTTCGACCTGAACGCTGACGCTTCTCGTGGCGGCGAAGTCCCGGCGTTGGCCATCAAGAACGCCTTCATGCCGATCGGCTGCGCCGATCTCAAGTTTTTTTCACCGACGAGCGAAGAAGGACGGGTCGCGAAGTTCGTGCGAGAGCGGGGCGAAGGTATATACATGATGTCGATCGAAGTCGATGACCTGACTTCCGCCATAGCCCACCTTCGCGGGCTTGGCGCTCGCGTCGGTGAGCCCGTCAACGGGCTTGCCTTCGTCTCCATGAAGGCCACAAACGGCGGCAACCTGCAACTCGTCCCGCGCGACTAGGTTTCGCGTAACCCGTATATAGTGAGATACACATGACTGCTCCCACTCAATCCAAAATCCGCGTCCTTATCGCCAAGCCCGGCCTCGACGGCCACGACCGCGGCGCCAAGGTTGTCGCCCGTGCCCTGCGCGACGGCGGTTGCGAAGTGATTTACACCGGCATCCGCCAAACACCCGAGATGATCGCCGAAGCCGCCCTCCAGGAAGACGTCGATGTGGTAGGTCTGAGTATCCTCTCGGGCGCGCACCTTGAACTGTTCCCCCGGGTGGTGGCCGAGCTGAAGAAGCGCGGCGTCGATGACGTGCTCCTCTTCTGCGGCGGCATCATCCCAGATGAAGACACGAAGCCCCTCGAAGACCTCGGCTTCAGCGCTATCTTTCGTCCAGGGACTAACACTCAGGACATCGTGAAGTTCGTCTACGCCCACGTAACTAAGTAGCGTGGACGACCTCGTCGAGCGCTTTCTCAAGGGCGAGCGGCGTGCTCTCGCGCGCATCATCAGCCGTGTCGAAAACAGCACCACTGAAGGTCGCGAGTATCTTCGTGCTCTGTTCCCTTACTCAGGCAAGACGCACATCATCGGCATCACCGGAGGCGCTGGCTCGGGTAAAAGCACGCTCACGGGAGCGCTTGCCGGGGAGTACCGGCGACGCGGGAAAACGGTCGGCATCGTTGCGGTAGACCCTTCAAGCCCGTTTACCCACGGCG
>JAYUAG010000580.1:0-2773 GCA_043741475.1 Thermoflexaceae bacterium
CGTCTGGCGCGTCGACGATGAGCAGATCGACTGGTGGCGCCTGCGGGACGGCGAGTACGAGGTCCTCGAACCCTCGGCCGACGGGCTCACCCGCAGCGAGGTCTTCCCCGGTCTCGCGCTCGACCTCGCCGCGCTCACCGCAGAACTCCGGGCCCTGTGGTCGACCGACGGGCCCGGGAGCTGACCTTCCTCATCACGCGTCACTCATGACTCATCACCGCCGGGGATCCTCGCGTCCGGCACTGCGTCGTACTCGGGCAGGTAGGGCTTGATGTCCAGGATGGGCGTGCCGTCGATCGCATCAAGGCCGCGCACGCGCAGGGTCGCGCCCTGGAGGGCGAACCGGGGCACGACGGACACGCCGAGATGGTTGGGTCGGAGCTGGCTGCGGGTGGCGAAGATGCCGTAGCGGCGGCCGCTCGCGAGCGTCAGCGTTTCCGGTTTCTCCGGCGCGTCTTCGGCGAGGTCTATAAAGAAGAGGACGATGACGTGGCTGAAGGCCTCGATCCCGGCGAGCTTCGACGTATGTTCCGGTAGAAGGACGAGGTCGCTGTTGATACGCGCCCATCCGCGTGGCTGCGGCTGTGTGACCGCGTTTTTCACGAATCCGATAGCGTCGAGGGTGATGCGCGCCGGCGGTCGCGGGCGAAGGAAGGCCCTCTTCTGGCGCCGGAAGAACATCGGCCGCCTCCCTGCGAGGGCTAGCTCTCGCTCATCGCCTTGCGCCGCGCCGCCCGCCGCTGGCGGATAAAAGCGATCGCCGCGGGCGCGACGGAGAGGGCGACCATCCCGACGACAAGGACGGTGAAGAAGGCATCGATGTTCGGGACCGCCTTCCCCACGAAATAGCCGGCGAGCGTGATGCTAAGGACCCAGGCGACGGCGCCGCCGACGTTGAAGGCGACGAACCGCCGGTAGGGCATCTTCGCGGCCCCGGCGACCGTGGGGGCGAAGGTGCGGATGAAGGCGAGGAAGCGCGCCGCGACGATCGTCTTACCGCCGTGCCTGTCATAGAAGCGCTGCGCTTTCTCCAGGTGGGCGCGGTGGAAGAAGCGCGAATCCTCACGCGTGAAGAGCCGCGGCCCCGTCTTCCGGCCGATCTGGTAGCCAACGGCGTCTCCCAGGATGGCGGCGACGATCATCACCGGGATGACGAAAAAGATGCCGTCGGTGTCGCCGATGCGGAGATAACCCCGCTGACAGAGCAACCCCGTGGTGAGCAACAGGGTGTCGCCCGGGAGGAAGAAGCCGATCAACAGTCCCGTCTCCGCGAAGACGATGAGGAAGAGCCCGGGATAGCCGACGGCGGTGATCAGGCTTTCGAGGTCCACCTTCTGGGCGAGGTAGAGCAACCCGAGGCCGACCGCCCCCACGACGCCCAGCGCGACGATCGCGCGCCAATCGAGACCGAGGACTTTCATCGCTTCAAGGCTATCGCCGGGCGCTGTTACACGCTGGGCCCGTGGACCAGTTGAGGAGTGACGTACCCGGCGTGCACCGGATCAAGCGTCGAGTGGCGTCGGCGTTACAGAGCGGTGCCGGCGCCGGGTCAGGCCCTCATGGATGGACAACGCGAGGCCGTTACTTCATTCGGATGGCCACCCGTCGCTGACTCAACTCGAAGGAGAAACACCGTGAAACTCATCCTCGAACGCATCCGGCAACGCACTGGGGGCGAGCAAGGTCAGGCCCTCATCCTCTTCGCCGCGGGCCTGATCGGGGCTATGGGCCTCGTCGGCATGTCCGTGGACATCGGCCACGTCGCCTGGGCCCACGGCGACATGCAGCGCAAGGCAGATGCGGCGGCGCTCGCAGGCGCACAGGACCTGCCGACGGCGAACACCGCCCTGAGCACCGCGAATAACTATCTCACCTTGAACGGCGGCGCGAGCTGCCAGCCGAACTGTGGCACGGTCTCGGGCAGCAACAGCGTCATCACGGTGACGGCGACGCGGCACATAGACTACTGGTTCCTCTCTGTGCTCGGCCTCAGCGGTGCGGACGTGAGCAAGAGCGCGCAGGCCCGCGCCACCGTGGTCACCGGCTTCAACTTCGATTCAGGCGACGTTTTCCCCTACGCCGTTTGGGGAGGAAACCCGACTTATCCGAACTGCAATGCGCCCTACGGCATCTGCACAGGCGCCTCGAAGACCTACCGCGCCAACCAGTGGGACAACCAGGTGGCCCAGAGCCAAAGGCAGAATGGTCGCTGGACGGTGCCGGGGAACAACTTCAAGGGCTACTTCAACGTCAGCAACGGCGCCCAGGTCTACCAGGCCGACCCGAACACTCAGTATTCCTTCGGCGGCAACGCCGTCGGCCAGCAACCGATCGATGCCCTCCATGCGCACTTCGCCAGCGGCAAACCGATCATTTTGCCCGTGATTACCTATGGAAGCTGCACCAACAACTGCGGCACGCTCACCTTCACGATCGTCGGCTGGGTCGCCCTCAGGTTGACCGTCGACCCCGGCAGCACAAGCGGCGACTTCAAAGGCGACGTTGTCGGGAACTTCCTTTCGCAGAAGGGTGTGGGCGGAGGCTACGTCCCAGGGGGAAGCTACCCGCCGATCAAGACGATCACCATGACTGGCTGATGGCCGACCATCGATCGTTCCGTCTCCGAAGGGGCTGCCAGCTGGCAGCCCCTTTGTTTTGCGTTGCAGGGGTGTCAGGCGCCCCCCGCATGGAGCCGGTCACTCGCCTGGCGCAGGACCTCATCGGCGACGCGGTTTGGGTTGTAGCCGGCGGGCAACCGCACGAGGACCTTTTC